>JAOUMG010000663.1 GCA_029881635.1 Paracoccaceae bacterium
CGCCAATACTGGCCGCACCCAATTGATCCCATGCGCTCTTCGCCAATGATCCATTGCGGCCAAGCCGTCGACGCCAGATCCCCGCGCCAGCCGCATCAGAAAGGTTTCGGCCTGATCATCCGCCGTATGGCCAAGTGCGACGGTATCGATGCCCCTCTCAGACGCCCATTCGGCGATCAACCGCAACCGGGCACGGCGGGCCTGATCTTGCAGGTTGCCTTTATGGCCCCAGCCCTGCCAACGGCGTATATCATGGGCTATCCCCAGCCCGGCGCAGGTTCTTGCCACGCCAGTCGCCTCTCGGGCCGCGCCCGATCGCAGCCCGTGATCGACGGTCACCGCCAAAACTTCCGGACCACCCTCACCCGCCCAATCGGCCAGCAGATGCAGCAACGCCATGGAATCGCTGCCACCTGAAACGGCTACGCCCAGCCGCTTTGGCGGGTTGGGCAAAAAGGTACTGCGCAAAACTTGCGACAAAACCTGATCGTCGTCCTTCACAGACACCCAAGCGAGCGCATCGCCGTATTGGCTTCGATCGCCTCCGGTGCTGTCGGAAACCGAACCCCGACTTCGCCCAGCGTTACGCAGGCCTCCTGCTGTTGACCAAGCACACCCAGAGAACTGCCAAGCTTCAGCAACGCTATGGGTGCTCTCGGGCCATTGGGTGTACCAGAAAAGGCTTCAAGATAGGCACGTGCCGCATTCGATGTTTCGCCTAACTGGATCAGTGCGTCACCGCGTAGGAAATGCGCATCCGCCGTCAGGGGCCCACCTGTATAGGCCTGGGAAAAGGCCGCAAAGAGATCAGCGGCGCCGCGAAAGTCACCGGAATCGAGCGCCGCCTTCGCCCGATCGAAATCTGCCTGTTCATTGATTGCCAGTTCAGCGCCCGTTGTCCCGTTACCCGGCTGAATAACGATGACTGGGTCCTTGGGCACCGGTCCTGTTTGATCCCCAAGGCTTTTGGTGATCGGCATATTGGCAATGTCGCAGCCTTCTTCCAGTTCGCACAGGCGGAATTCAAGATCGCCAATCCGGTTGGTTCCATCGGCTATCACCCGGCGCATGCTGTTTTGCAGATCTTCTGTCCGCGCCGTCAGCCGAACCAGTTCTGCCTCCATCGCGTCCATCCGTGCCAGCGCCGTTGCTCCGCCCGCAGCCTGCAAACCGCCGGCCCCGCCACTCATCAGTTCAGATCGCAGAGACTGGATATCAGCGGCCAACAAGCCCAGTTCAGCGCGAATATCGGCCAGGGACTGCGTGCGGTCCTGCGCAAGGATCGGGGCGGCGGCTAAGGCCGCCACCGCCACAGCGACCAAGGCAATATGCCGGATCATCCGTCAGCCCCTTAAACGCCAGCGCCGGCACCGATCACGGTGACAGCCCGGCGGTTCTGGGAATAACAGGCTTCATCCGAGCAAACCGCCAGCGGACGTTCCTTGCCATATGAAACGGTACGAAGGCGGTCAGCGGCGACGCCCTGACTGATCAGGAAATTCTGCACCGAACTGGCACGGCGCGCGCCAAGAGCAAGGTTATATTCGCGTGTGCCAACTTCGTCGGCATGACCTTCAATGATCGCCGTATACCCAGGATGCTGGTTCATCCAGGCCGCCTGATTGGTCAGGATGACCTGTGCCTCGGCTGTCAGCGTCGATTGGTCCACCGCGAAAAGCACCCGGTCCCCGATGGTCTGGGCAAAATAGGCTGGCGAATTCGGGTCATTCGGATCGCCGAGACCGCCTTGGGTGATGCCGCCGGCACCCCCGGCACCCGCACCGGCACCGGCCCCAGCGCCGTAGCGATCAGGGTTGTTACACGCAGACAGCGCCAGCGCGCCTATCAGCAGCAGTAGTTTTGTAAATGTGTTCATCGGTTTTACCGCCTTTGTTTTTTGGCTCGATGGCCATCAGCATATCATCCCATTCAGGCATTGAAAACGCCCTGCATTTCACGCTCACCTAGGGTTGCAATGGCGACCAGGCTGGATCAGATGCAGCCCCTTCGGTCGGGACGGCGCGCAGGTTTCGCCCGGTAATATCCACCGAGTAAAGCTGTGCCCCGCCGGCTGCCCCCGGCG
>JAOUMG010000665.1 GCA_029881635.1 Paracoccaceae bacterium
TTCAAGGATGTATTCCAGCGCATAGACCTTGGTATTGGACTCATCGTTATATTCGCCGAACATCTTGGTGTAGCGATCCACGAATTCGCGCATCATGTCGGAGGCCAGTTCGGGTGTCGACGCGCCACCGACCGAGATGAAGCCATTGGCGAGTTCCCCAGCGCCTTCCATCAGGACGCCCGCATCCTGCGCCGTTTCGGTCGAGATCAGGCCGGTATAGCCCAGTTCACGCGCGGAACGGATCAGCTGCGGGGCAGCCGCGGGGGCCACGCCCGAAAGGACGAGTAGGTCGGGCTGGGTTTGCAGGACCGGCAGCAACACTGGGGTAAAGTCGGTCGTGTCCACCTGATAGGTGACGCTGTCTGACACAACCTCAAGCCCGAGCGCTTTGGCGGCGACAGACCCTGAATCACGCTGCGACAGCGGATCAGATTCGTTGGCGGCGACAAAGGCGACCTTCTTGACGCCGTCGTTGTCCATCAGATGTTTGTAGATTGCCGGGCCCGACTGGTAGTTGGCGACCATGCCGAGGACGGCGTTCGAAGCTGGTGCTGTGTACAGCTCTTTCGGGAAGGCATAGGGGAAATACATGATGCCGTTCTGTTCGGCCACCGGGCGGACTGCGGCAGCGCCGTCATCCACGTTCGGACCGACGACGTAGTGGATACCCTCTTGCGCCATCTTTTCCATGCCCGCGATCGCGCGCTTGGGGTCTTTCTGGTCGTCGAAGGATACGATTTCAACGTCATAGGTCGTGTCGCCGATGGTGACACCGCCGGTTTCGTTGATCCAGGCGGCACGGGTTTCCATCGACCGCTGGTTCGAAGTGCCCCAAGCGGCGGCCGGGCCGGAGGTGACACCGACGAATCCGATCTTGAGCACCGGGTTATCGGCAAAGACCATCGTGGCGAAGGTTAGCGATGCGACTGCCGAAACGGCAGTGGTCTTAAGGAAAGAGCGTCTTTTCATGTGGCAAACTCCCTGAAGCCAGAATTGTATTTGTGGCGCCCCATTGGTGGGGTCTTGGCTGTGATTGTCTCGATTGAAGACATTGTTAACAATCCTGTCAACAAAAATGTTTTGACTTGTCGACCATCACACGGCTTGTTGAGGTCAGGAATGTTCAGTATTCCCTTGGAAAAGGCTCATATATCGGGGCGTCAGGAAAATTTGGCAATGAAGCTTGAAAAGACCGACATTCTGTCAGCGGAGGAAATCGCCGAGGAAGATATCGTCGAGCGGATATTCGAAGCCGTCATTGATCAGCAATTGCCGCCTGGAACCAAACTGTCGGAATCCGCCCTTTGCGAAGCTTTCGGTGTCGGGCGTATGCGGATCAGGCGCAGCCTGCTGCTGCTGGCCAGTCGCGAAGTGATCGAGCTGCACGCCAACAAAGGCGCCTATGTCGCTTCGCCCTCGGTCAAACAGGCGCGCGAAGTTTTCGAGGCGCGGCTTGCACTTGAGCCCACGATCGCCAGGCTTGCGGTCCAGCGCGCCACACCCGAAGGCATCGCCACGCTCAAAGAACATCTCGAGATGGAATTCGCCGCCCACCGCACCAACCAGCGGCGCGATGCCATTCGCCTGTCGGGGCAATTCCACACCTTGATGGCGCAGCTGGCAGGCAATGCAGTGATGCTGCGCATGACCAAGGAACTTGTCACGCGCTCCTCCCTCATCATCGGAATTTTCGGCGCGCCCGGGGTTACAAACTGCCGCGATGACGACCATGCCGCCATTGTGGATGCCTTCCTGTCGCGGGACGACAAGCTGGCAGAAACGATCATGCGGGAACATCTGCACCACATCGAAAAACATCTTGATCTTGAGGTGCAATCAAAACGCAGCGTCGATCTGGTCGGGTTATTCAGGCACCCCAAGAACCGCTGAACCGGTTGGCCCGGCCTTCCCGGTGCCAACGGGTCGGAAATGCCATTCGTTGACGCGACGGGAACAGATGGTTTTGGTTCAGCCCGGCCGGGTAGCTGCCCGCGTCAGGAGAAGCCTTCGCCGCCGCAGGTCGCGCATCGCCGCACCTTGGTGCCGAAGCAACCGACACAACGGTCATAGATTGCTTTG
>JAOUMG010000664.1 GCA_029881635.1 Paracoccaceae bacterium
CCAGCGCGACCTTATTGTATCTGGCGGTATCGGGTGTTCCATCCTGCCGGTGAGGTTGGGTGTAGTGCCAGAGATAACCGTAGTTGAACTATCGTAACACGGTGTTTGGCGCGTACCGTCGGGCGCAGGTTCAAGTCAGTTTGGCGCGCAGTGCGACCTCCAAGCCTGCCACATCCTCGGCAACGCCGATGAAACCTTGCAAGGATGCGTCGGCGAAACCTTCGGAAATGATGTGCCGGATCAGAGAAAGCAACGGGTTCCAATACCCTTGGCAGTTCAGCAGAATTACAGGTTTTTGATGCAGGCCAAGCTGACGCCAGGTGAGGACTTCAAAGAATTCGTCCAGTGATCCGCCACCGCCCGGAAGCACGACAATCGCGTCTGCGTTCATGAACATGACCTTTTTGCGCTCGTGCATGGTTTCGGTCACGACAAGCGTGGAAAGGTCGCGTTTGCCGACTTCGCGGTCAATCAGGTGGACGGGAATGACACCAAATGTTTTGCTGCCGTTCTGCTGCGCGGCGCGTGCCACTTCGCCCATCAAACCGACATCGCCTGCGCCATAGACCAATCGCCAGCCATTGCCAGCCAGCATTGCACCGGTCTGCCTTGCGGATGCTGCATAAGCCGGGTTCTTGCCCATGCGTGAACCGCAATAAACGCAGACCGATTTGCGGTGAAGGGTCATGAACACGCACACTCACATGGTTTCTTTGACCCTTGATAACGGCGTTGCTATTGTCGCTCAAGCGCGCCATGAAATGGGCGCTACTTTGGGGGAAATGATGGCGGAAGATAACGCAGGCCAGGCAAGCGGCAAAACTGGGTTCTACTGGATTGGCGGCATCCTTTTGGGTTTGCTGATCGGGGGGATCAGTCTGTTCGCGATTTTGGGCCCGGTTGAACAGGAGCCGGGCGCGGAACCGGCGCCGGTAGCGACCACATCATTGGAGTCCGCCATTCCGGAAGTCGGGGACGCGCCAGCGATAGCGCCCGCGCCAGATGCCTTGCCATCGCCTCAGGTCGTGCCCGCGCCGGCGGCAGAAGTCGCCAGCACAGCATCGCCATCGCTGGAGCCTGCGGAGGCCGACGCATCCTCGGATGCCGGGGTGGTTACAAAACCCGCTGGCAATGATGTGGCGGCTGATGGTGCCTCTGAACAGGAAACCGCAGCAGAAAATCCCTCTGCGCAGCCTGTCCCACCGCCAAGTTTTGATACGGTTCGGGCCGAGGCTGACGGGTCTGTTCTGGTTGCAGGCAGGTCCATGCCGCAGGCGGGCGTATCCATTCTGTCCGACGGGGTGGAAATCGCGACGGCAACCGCCGATGGCAGGGGAAACTTTGTCGCACTTTTCACTCTTCCGCCCAGCGATGCGCCACGCGTTCTGACACTTGCAATGACGACTGCCGATGGCGCTTTGGTCATGGCTGAAGAAAGCGTCATCATTTCACCAATTGCCGCGCCGGTGGCGGTGGCCGAGGTGCCGACGCAGGAACCCGAAGCGCCTGAAGAAATTGCCACAGAAGATAGTGGCACCGCACCCACGACGCAAACTGCCGATGCCAGCGAAACTGCGGCAGCGGAGCCTGTAGCCGTTGCCAGCGCGCCCGAAGCAACCGAGGAGGCGGTACCGGTCGCACCGAAGGCGCCAGAGGTTCTGGTTCTGGATTCCAGCGGGGTTCGCAAGCAGACTGAACCAGGGTCAGTTCGTCAGGTCGTCATCGATATCATCGGTTACGATCAAAGCGAACGGGTGACCATCTCTGGACGCGGCACCGCTGACAGTGACGTGCGGCTCTATCTGAACAACAGGAACGTCGCAATCGTGCCGGTCGATAGCAGTGGCCGCTGGCGCGTGCCATTGTCGGATATCGATGCCGGGATCTATACATTGCGGGTTGATCAGGTTGACGCGGCAGGCAAAGTCACGTCACGGTTCGAAACTCCGTTCCTGCGCGAGAATCCCGAAACAGTCGCCGCGGCGATTGCACCAGCGCCCGAAGCCCCAGCGACCACCTCTTCACAAACGCAGACAGATACCGATGCCGTTTCAGATGCGTCGGAAGCTGCGTCGGCTG
>JAOUMG010000067.1 GCA_029881635.1 Paracoccaceae bacterium
GCCCGTTCGATAACATCACCTTCATCGAATTCCCGTGGTCTGGCCAAGGTACCGGCTCCTTTCCAGGTCGGATTAGAGGTTTGGAACCGAAAGGTCAATAATTCACGCGCTTGTGTTTGGAACTAAATGGTTCCTAATGTTATCCGGATCGGGCGCCTTAGCGGTCTTGGCCAAAGGCGCCGACAATCAACTGAAAGGACAAACCATGAAAAAACTTCTCCCGGCACTCTTCATCGCCACGGTTACGGCGATGACCGCGATCCTGCCCACAGGTGCCTTAGCAGCAACCACGACCGGCCAGTTCACTGGCGCCAACAACCATGTCACCACGGGTGGCGTCGCGGTGGTCAAGACCGCCGATGGCGGTGCGGTCGTTATTCTCGACAGCGATTTCAACCTCGACGGTGCGCCGGACCCACATGTCGGCTTTGGGCGCGACGGAACCTTCGATGTGGCCACAGATCTTGGCAAGCTGGCCGCCGCGACGGGGCTTCAGGTTTTCGTTGTCCCGGCCTCCGTCGATGTCGATGATTACAACGAAATCTACATCTGGTGCCTTGAATTCAGCGTGTCGCTGGGCGCCGCATCCCTGAACTGAACCGGCGCTTGAAGCGTATCAGCGCGCTTCAAGCGGCCATCAGCCGCGCCACATCCAGCATCCGGTTGGAAAAGCCCCATTCATTGTCATACCAGCCGAAAACCCGAATAAGGCCGCCCGCCGTCACCCTGGTTTCCGGCAGTGCCATCACGATGCTTTCCGGGCGTGCCCTGAGGTCGGAAGAAACCAGTGGCCGGTCGGTCGACCCGATCACGCCACCGGCGGCCGCCAGCGCCGCATTGACCTCGGACCGCGCCGGTTTTGCCCCTGTCATCACTGTCAGGTCCACCGCCGAAACCGAGGCCACCGGCACCCTGACCGCCGCGCCCTCGATCCGGCCTGCGATATCGGGCAGCACCAGGTCTAGCAACCGCTGCGCCGAGGTTGTCGTCGGCACCATCGACAGCGCCGCCGCGCGGCTGCGCGCGAATTCGGGGCCGGGGGCGTCGACCGTAGGCTGGCTGCCGGTATAGCAGTGGATCGTGGTCATCCAGCCGGTCTCCACCCCCCATTCCCGGTCAATCAGCCGGGCGAGGGGGGCCAGCGCGTTGGTGGTGCACGAGGCGTTGGAAACGATCCGGTGATCTGCCCGCAGAAGGTTTTCATTGGCCCCCAGCACAATGGTCACATCGGCAGTGCCCGAGGGGCCTGAAACCAGCACCCGTTTCGCCCCGGCCTTCAGCCCCGCCTCGGCAAAGGACCGTTCGCCACCCAGACCGGTGCATTCCATCACGATATCGATATCGCCAAGGTCGAGTGTCGCCAGATCGCGCGCCCCCGTCAGCCGGATGCGCCGCCCGTTGACGACAATCGCGCCTTCCTCCAGCCGTACCTCGCCCTTCCAGGGGCCAAAGATGGAATCGTATTCGAAAAGATAGGCGGCCATTTCGGGCTTGGCGATATCGTTGATCGCCACGATCTCAATGTCGGACTGCGCCGGATCGCTCAGCGCCGCCCGCAACACGGACCTGCCGATGCGGCCAAAGCCGTTCAGGGCAACGCGGATTGTCATGGCAGCCTCCGTTTTCCACATTGGGTCGGGGCGCAGGCTAGACCAGGGCCGACCCCCGGTGAAAGGTCAATATTGTAACCGATACAGCGATGCCCCCGATGCACCTTTGGGCGCGGCGGCGAACACACAAAGCCACGGACAAACGCGCGGGATCAAGGTCGGGTTTGAGCCCAGAGAGCCAATTTTCTGCAATGCCACGAATGGCAGCTTTCGCCGAAGGAAAAAGCCTTCGAAAATTGTTTGAGTTTGGAACGGTTTTTTGGGCTCGCGCAAAACGATGCACTTGGCACATTCGCTACGAATGAGCCTTTATTATGTGCGTTTTTTCATGATGGCGAGCGATCCTTGTCAGGAAAAATGAACCCTCGCCCCCACATTTCATGTACATTTGTATAGTTGGCGGCGAAGTTCTGCTGCGGATAGTGCGCGGATCGGGCTATAGGCTTGGCTGAAAAACGCGCCATCCGTTGCCAAGCCGATGCCTAGGGCGGCGCGGTTTTGGCTGATTAAACGGCTTTCTTGTCCTTGGTCGCAGGCTTCCTCGCCGCGGAGGACTTTACGCTGGCCGCCTTCGCAACTGGCTTCGCGCTTTGCAAGGATTTGCGCCCCAAAGCCCAAGCAACAATCGGGCATTTGGGGTCATTGGTCAGGTCATCGCCTTCCTCGTACTTGGCCCAGCGTTTGTTGCAATCCTTCAAAACCGCAGCAAAATTCCCCCATTGATCGGCTTGAATAAGCTCCTCTTCAAAGCCCGCCTCGATCAAAAGGTTGCTCAACCCGCGCGCAGTCCAGCGGCTGCAATCCACTGGAAAGGCATGGTATTTGGCGAAAAACGGCACCGCGATATAGAAATAGCCTCCGGGTTTGAGCATGGATAAAACGTTGCGGGTCGCAGCATAAGGACGGTCCAGATGCTCCCAGACCTGATCGGCGATGATCATATCGAATTGGCGGATCTCACCCTCGGCATCGCGAAAGGTGTCGCGGGTAACATCGTAGTCGGGGAAATGAAATACTTCGGCGCTGGCCCATTCGAATTTTTTGGCCCAGAAATGCCCTGAAATTTCGGCACAGCTCATGTCCTGCGTTGGCAGCGCCTCAAAAATCTTCGCTCCTTCTTGGCGCTGGACGATCCTGTTCAAAAAATTCACTTAACTTCCTTTCCAGCAGTTTCTATCGGGCAAGCCTATAGGCCTTTGTTTCCAGTTACAAATCTTCAAGATGGCGAATTCAGCCTTAGCGTAGGCTATCATTCTCTCTACAATCCCAGGCAGATTTACCGGGCCTGACCTATCCATGATGCACAGAACCCATTCGCCAAACTCACTGTCGTTCAGGTGCAACTCGCGCCTATTACTTCGCCCAAGCTGTTGATGTTAGATGCTCGGGGGCGATCATTGACAGCCACGTTGTAAGGGCACTGCTTATCATCGACATGCAGATGGAGATGCAGAACCGGATTGAACGCGGGCGCGGTTACGTCAATGCTGACGCGACAGCCCAGATTGCCGTGCTTTGCGGCATGTTCCGCCAAAAGGGCTTTGCGATATCGGTGGTCGCCACGATCTCCATGTCGGACTGCGCCGGATTGTTGAGTGCCGACCCCCGGTGAAAGGTCAATATTGTAACCGATACAGCGATGCCCCCGATGCACCTTTGGGCGCGGCGGCGAAAACACAAAGTCACGGACAAACGCGCGGGATCAAGGTCGGGTTTGAGCCCTATGTGACGCATGCTGCGCTGAGAACGGCTTGCGCATAGCAGACCTTGATTACCGCAACGATTTTTTGTTTGAGCAGATCAACTTAGTGGCGTGAAATCAGAGTATCGATAGGCAGGATAGCCGTATTGTCAGCCCGACAAAGGCAGATATGAGTGCCCTGAGGGTTGAATGCAGGACGCTCAGTATTTCTCCCTTCTATGAGTGCAACAGTTTCGAGGGTGTTTGCCGTTAAAATGAGGTGTCCGTCCCTTTTTGAGTTGCGGGCCGCGATGAATTGGCTATCGGGAGACCATACGGCATCATAACTGAAGAACTCCCCGGGTTTAAAAGTCCGTTCGCAAAGCTTCATACCTGATTGAATGTCTTTGATCTCCCAACGCTCTGAGCGGTCAGACCGTAATCCGCTTGCCCCTTCTGCAAGATAGACAAAAAGAGCAGTCTCCCCAGAGGGTGATACCTTAATACCCATGCTGAAGGTGTTGGACGCCACCTCGATTAATTCATTGGTCGAATAGTCGAGCAGGTTCAAATTCTCTCCGACTGGATCGCTGTCAGATTGAGCTGGAACTAGGCCAGTGATGAAAAGGCGCTGGTCATCAGAAATCACCTGCAATCCACGGAGTTTAGAGGAAAGTTTGACGGGTTGCGCGGCGTCTTTTCCAGAGTCGGGAAAGAGCCGCTGCAATACACCTGGCCAGGTTACGAAAACGAACACTTCCTCAGAACCGGTCGGTTTCGCTCGGTCCTCAAAGATAACCCCGGGGTCTCCTTCACCAATTGCTTTGGACTGCCAAAGAATCTCACCCGTGGCGCTGCAAATTCCAAAATGTCTCCCGCTCGTATCTGTGGCGACTAACCGTCTCGCTTGCGGAGCTTCTACCACGTTAACACAGTGCTTTATTTTTGCGGTCCAAAGCTTATTTGGGACCAGCTCACCCTGTTCTGTTGCCGAAAGTTCGTGCTTTTCGACATGGTTACTAACAAGGGTAATCAGCGAAGCCCCGTTTTCAATAAAGAAAGCTCGATAGACGGTTTTCATTGGCGATTTCCAACTGAAATTATTCGGTTGGAGTGTTAGAGTTTTGATTGCCGAAAACAACTCATTTGATCGAAACAGGCATCTGCTTCGTCCCGCATTCCCGACCTGACTACACCTTCACGTCAATCGCCACGCCCTGCGCCACGGCGCGCTCTACGGCGGCGCTGGCGACGGCAAGGTCCTGCAGCCCGACGCCAGTGCCATCGAAGAGGGTGATCTCCGTGTCCGACTGGCGTCCCTTGGCCAGTCCGGCGATCACGGCGCCGATGGGGGTGATATTCTCTGCCTTGATCAACCCGCCGGCAATGGCGTGCTGGGCTTCGCCGATGCTGACGGATTGCGCCACCTCATCGGTGAACACCCGCGCACGGGCCAGCAGGGCAGGCTCCACCTCCTGCTTGCCGATGGTGTCGGTGCCCATGCAGGCCAGATGGGTGCCGGGGCGGACATGTTTGTCCAGCAAGGATGCGGCAGGCGATGAGGTGATGGTGATGATCACATCCGCCGCCGCCCCCAGTTGTTCCAGACTGACCGCCTCGAAGGGCAGGCCAAGTTCGGCGGCGATTTCGCCCAGCTTTGGCAACATGTCGGGGTGATAGTTCCACGCCACCACCTTGTCGAATTTGCGGATACGGGCGGCGGCGCGCAGCTGAAACCCGGCCTGATGCCCGGCCCCGACAATCCCAAGAACCTTCGCGCCCTTGCGCGCCAGCCGGTCGATGGAAATGGCCGAGGCGGCAGCGGTCCGAAGTGCGGTCAGAAGGTTGCCGCCGACCATTGCCGTCGGCAGCCCGGTTTCGGGGTCGAAAAGAAACACCGAAGACTGGTGATTGATCATGCCGCGGGCGGCATTGCCGGGAAAATAGCCCCCCGCCTTGACGCCCATAATGTTGCCCGCACGGTCCAGACCGGATTTGAAACCGTATTGACGGCCCTCGCCAAGCGCTTCGCGGATGACCGGAAAGTTATAGGCGTCATTGCGTGCCATCGCGGCAAAGGTCGCCTCGACTGCGGCAAAGGCATCTTCGGGTGTGACAAGCCCGGCAATCAGGGCTTCGGGGACGATCAGCATGCTAAACCTTTCTTGATGCACCGCGCGCCCTGTCGGGACGGATGCCCGACGCGGGCGGGACGGATGCGGGACTTATGCGGGACGGTTGCGGTCAGTAGGCCTTGCCGCGCGCAGAGACGGGCCAGACGGATTCCACCTTGCCGTTTCTGACACCCACATACCAGTCATGGACATTGCATGTCGGATCGCAATGGCCCGGCACAAGACGCAGCTTGTCATTGACTTTCAGCACGCCCTTGGGGTCGTCAACGACGCCGTGCTCGTCTGAGCATTTGATGTATTTCACGTCGTCACGGCCATAGATGAACGGCAGCCCGCTATCGACCGATTGCGCCTTCAGGCCGGCGTCGACAATCGCCTTGTCGGCCTTGGAATGGCTCATCACCGTGGTCAGAATGAACAGTGCATTTTCCCATTCGCCATGGTCGATCCGTTTGCCGTCCTTGTCGAGGATACGCCCGTAATCGGCATCCATGAAGGCATAAGAACCGCACTGCAACTCATTGAAAACGCCGGAATTGCTTTCGAAATAATAGCTGCCCGTGCCGCCGCCGGAAACCAGTTCCGGCTCCAGCCCATTGGCCTTCAGCCCTTGTACGGCGTCCTTGACCATGTCGATGGCGGTATCGAGCTTGGCCTTGCGGTCCTCGTATTTGTCGATGTGCTGCATGGCGCCCTGATAAGCCTGGATACCGGTGAACTTGAGCCCGGGCGCCGCATCAATGGCCTTGGCGATGGTCACCACATCCTGGGTTGTGGTCACGCCGCAGCGGCCTGCGCCGCAATCAATCTCGACAAAGCATTCAAGCGTGGTGCCATGCTTTTGCGCCGCCGCCGACAGCTCGGCCACGTTTTCCAGATCGTCGACGCAGACGATGATGCGGCTTCCGAATTTCGGCAGCCGCGCCAGCCGGTCGATCTTGGCCGGGTCGCGCACCTGGTTGGAGACGAGCACATCCTTGATGCCGCCCCGCACAAACACCTCAGCCTCGCTAACCTTTTGACAACAAACGCCAACTGCGCCGCCAAGGCTTTCCTGCAGCTTCTGTACATCGACGGATTTGTGCATTTTGCCGTGGCTGCGGTGGCGCATGCCGTGGGCTTTGGCATAGTCGCCCATCTTCTTGATGTTCCGCTCCAGCGCGTCGAGATCGAGGATCAGGCAGGGCGTCTGGATATCCTTTTCGTCCATACCCGGCGCTGCGGGAATGTCATAGCCGACTTCGTAGCCGTTGAATGTGACAGGTGCGTTCATCTTTTCCTCCTCAGCCCTGCATCCAGGGCAGTTTATCCAGATCGACATTGCCGCCGGTGATGATCACACCGACGCGCTTTCCCTTGAAATGGTCCTTGTTTTTCAGGATGATGGCAAGCGGCACGGCCGATGAAGGTTCCATCACCACCCGCAAATGCTTCCATGTCAGCTTCATGGCGTCGATGATCTCGGGGTCCGACGCGGTGAACATGTAACTGACATGGTTCTTCACGAAATGCCAGGTCAGATCCTTCAGCGGCACCAGCAATCCGTCGGCGATAGTCTTCGGCGCATCATCGGCAATGATGTGGCCAGCCTTGAAGCTGCGATAGGCGTCGTCGGCCTGCTCAGGTTCGGCCGCGATCACTTTCGTCTCAGGTGCCAGCGTCGAGAGCGTCAGGCAAGTGCCCGATATCATGCCGCCGCCGCCAATCGGTGCGACGACGAAATCAAGCCCGTCGGTGTCCTCGATCAGTTCCTTCGAACAGGTTCCCTGACCGGCAATCACGCGGGGATCGTTGTAGGGGTGAACGAAATCGCCGCCCGTTTCCGCCTGCACCTTGGCGAAGGTCGCCTCACGCGAGGTGGTTGAAGGTTCGCATTCGGTGATCTTGCCACCGTAGCGGCGGACCGTGTCCTTCTTGGCCTGCGGTGCGGTTTTTGGCATGACCACATTGCAGGGAATACCGCGCAGCATCGCCGCATAGCTGAGGCATGAGGCGTGGTTACCTGACGAGTGAGTGGCCACACCCTTGGCTGCCTGCGCCTCGCTCAGCCCGAAGACGGCATTGGCGGCGCCGCGCACCTTGAAGGCACCGGGTTCTTGCAGGTTTTCGCATTTGAAGAAAAGCTTGGCCCCCGTCAGTTCGTTCAGATAATCCGACGTCCGGATCGGTGTGCGGCGGATATAGGGCCGGATACGCTCATGCGCGTCGAGCATGTCCTGATAGGTCGGGATATACATGGCCTTATCCTTCATCTCATGCGGCTGCCTTGCGGGTTGCGAGGCTTTCGGTACGGTAATACTCCTGCGCGGCGGCCACGCCAGAGCCTAATTTGATCTTCAGCCCGAGATCAGCCATCACCATTTCGGCCGTCGCAATACCGCTCAGCGCCATGACATCGGTCAGGCTACCAAGATGGCCGATGCGGAAGACCTTGCCTGCAACTTCGCCCAGTCCGGTGCCGAATGCCACCCCATATTTCTTTGCCGCCAGTGCCACGATATCCGTCGCATTGAACCCTTCCGGCGTGCGGATGGCG
>JAOUMG010000666.1 GCA_029881635.1 Paracoccaceae bacterium
CAAAAAGCGCAACGTAAATGGGGCAATGACGGGCCGTGGAGCCGAAATATCGAGCGCCAGTTTCAGGCCGCGCGGCGCTTTGCGCGCCAGATCGGATTCCAGCCGCGCCTTTTCTGCGGCACTGTCACTGATGGCGGTTATGGAAACGCGATCGGCAGTGATGGAGATCTTTGATCGCGGCAGGTCGCCCAAGGCCTCAAGTCCGAAGGCGACGGCAGCTTTCCAACCTTCGGGAATGGGGTGATCGGCAGATTCGAGCATATCGGTGACAGTGCCGTTTGCTGTCATCGATGCGATGTTGGCAACGATATCTTCCCGGTTATCGTTCGTCGGAATAAGCCCGATCAGGGAAATGCCATCATCGTTGCGCAAAACCTCAATCGAAAATTCCGGCGGCCGCAAATCTGCGGCGGCGATCACATCCATCGCATCTGTCAGCCTATCCGGGTCGACAACCGCACTGGCAATACTCAAGGCGTGAAACCGGTCTGCTTCGCTTGGTGCGGTGCCCGTCAATATAACTTGCAAGCCATCCGTGCCCAGTTCAGCCCAGTCAATTCCTGCATTTGCCAGTTCGACACGAATTCCTGCTGCCGAACGATTCTCGACAATGGCCACCGCTAAGGTGGCAGCCAGAAATGACAGCACTCCAGCCAACACAAAGGCGGCGGGACCAATAGCTTTCAAAGGCAGGCGCATAAGGGGGCGGAGCTTTCGCAGTTTGTACGCCATACTCCTTATGCGCCTCATCGCCCCGGATCAATCACAGGAAGGCGGCCACGGCGAGAAACAGCGCAGCGACAAGACCGGCGTCGCGGTTGGATCTGAAAACACGCAGACAATTGCTGGAATCAGAAATATCGAGCTGGCGCATCTGCCACAGAAGATGCCAGCCGACACCCCAAGGTGCGACGAGCGCTATGCCAAGTTTGAGAGGGCTGGACGAGGGGAGCAAGGCGATGAGAATCGCCAGACTCATCAGCATGACGGTGAGAACCAGAAAGAAACCCAGCCATTTTCCAGTATTATCGCCGAACAGCCGGGCGGTGGATTTCACCCCGATCAGCACATCATCCTCTTTGTCTTGATGGGCATAAATCGTGTCGTAAAAAAGCGTCCAAGAAATTCCCGACAGATAGAGCAACAGCGCGGGCCAACCCGGCTGACCCGCATGCGCGGCATAGGCAAGCAATGCGCCCCAATTGAAAGCCAATCCCAAAAACACCTGCGGCCACCAGGTGAATCGTTTGGCGAAAGGATAAATGGCGACCAAAAGCAGCGAGGCGAGACCAAGAAGTATTGTCGATTTATTGTAACTGAACAGGACCAATCCTGCGATCAGCATTTGTACGAACATCCAGATGACAGCCTGCCTTACCGTTACTTGCCCGGACGGGATCGGGCGTGATCTGGTACGCGCGACGGCGGCATCAAAGTCCCGGTCGGTGATGTCGTTCCAGGTGCATCCCGCACCACGCATCAGCCATGCCCCGATGGCGCAGCCCGCGATGATCCAAAGATCCCACAATTTCCAGCCCGAGATTGTCGCGGCCAGTGCCACGCCCCACCAGCAGGGCAAAAGTAGCAACCAGGTGCCAATAGGCCGGTCCGCCCGTGAAAGCCGCAGAAAAGGCCGCGTGAACTCTGGCGCGAGGCGATCCACCCAATTGTTGTGCGGGGCGTCAGAAACCTGGCCTGCTGGCTCTGGCTTTTGGCTGTTCGGGCTCATAAGTTCGGCCTCATGGCTGGGGCAAAGATCAGATTATGTGTAGACCACCCCTTGGGCGCTGGGCAATCGGTTCCGCTGACCGAGGCGCAGGCGCATTATCTTTTTGGGGTGATGCGGATCGGTGTCGGCACTCAAATCCTCATATTCAACGGGAAAGAGGGTGAATGGCTGTCTGAGGTAGCTGAGGCCGGCAAGCGCAAGGGAACGCTGACCTGCCTTGAACAGACCCGCCCGCAGATGTCGCCACCCGATCTTTGGCTTCTGTTCGCGCCGGTCAAAAAGGCGCGTAACGACTTTATCGTTGAAAAGGCTGTCGAGCTTGGCGTGGCG
>JAOUMG010000667.1 GCA_029881635.1 Paracoccaceae bacterium
AATCAGTCAGAAAATCATGGAACGCGGCATCAACGTTGTTGATGTGATCCGTGCGCTCCACTCATGTGGATTTGAGGCAGAGGCGGAAAACCTGTTATCGGTCGTCAAGTTAAGGGTGTCGGGGGATTATCTTCAAACCTCTGCGGTCATCCGAAATGGGCGGGTTCTGTCAGCGATCAACGACCCGAATGACTATCAGGGCCCGGGAACCGGGTACCGGACATCAGAGGAACGGCGCCGCGAAATTGTCGAAATACGTGACACCGTCGACCAAGGTTCGGTTCTGCGCGAAGAAGCGCGATATGAAAAAGCCGAGGCGACGCGTATAACCTACACGCCCAGATCCATCGCCAAACAAGGGGCAAGCCCGGACGAGGTTGTGATCGGCCTCAGCCCGGCTTTCGGCCTGAAACTCTTTCGAACAACGGCAGGTCACCATCTTTCTGACATCGCACAAAGAATGACAGCCGAGATTGAGGCCCGCGGATTGAAAGCGCGGTTCGTGCGCATGCACCATACCGCAGATACCTCGTTCCTTGGCCTATCTGCCGCCAAACTTTCAGGATCTGGTATTGGCATCGGTATTCAGGCCAAGGGCACTGCTGTCATTCATTCTGCCGATCGGCTGCCCCACAATAATCTGGAGCTTTTTTCCAACGCCCCTATCACGACGCTTGACCATTACGCCGGCCTTGCGGCCAATGCAGCGGCCTATGCCCTGGGCGAGCGGCCAGAGCCGATCATGGTATCCACACGCGGCGAAGCGATGGGCGCGCGGTATCACGCTAAAACCGCACTGATCTACGCCATCGAAACCGAATTGGTCAGGAACGGTGCAGCGCCTGAGGATATTGACCTAGTCTTTCATGAATCCGGTACAGGGGCCAAACGATGACCGAAAAACTCACTCTGGCCGATTATCCCTTGGCAGAAACGCGCCCCGAAACCGTCAAGGGTGCGCGCGGCATTCCGATTGATCAGATCACGATTGCCGCCGTCATGGCGGGTGAGATTACAATGGATGACCTTAGAATTACCCCACAGGCTTTGCTTGCACAGGCCGAAATCGCAGCCGCAGCCGGACGCCGGACGCTCGCCAGGAATTTCGAGCGGGCTGCAGAGCTTGTGAACGTGCCTCAGGATATCATCATGGAAACCTATGAAATGCTCCGCCCGGGGCGTGTGCATGACCCTGCCGAGCTGGTGGCACGGGCAGAAATGCTCGACCGCGATTATAACGCGACACAGATCGCGGCGTTCCTGCGCGAAGCCGCCGACATCTACACACAGCGCGGTTTTTTTTGCAGATAGAAATGAGGATGCGACATGAGCTGGAAAACCGATTTTCGTTCGATCTACTATGCAGGCGCACCGGAACCCGATGACCCGGTTTTATCCCCGAAGGATACCGCCCTTCTGGTCATCGACGTGCAGAACACCTACCTTGACCGGCCGGATAGGTCCGGTCTTGATGACATCGAAAAAGTCGCCTTCGATGATTGGACGCCGTTCCACGATCGGATGAATAATCAGGTCATACCGCGCACCGCCAACCTTCTGGCAAAGGCGCGGGCGGCAGGGATGGAATGCCTTTTCGCCCGTATCGCCTGTCACACCAGGGACGGGCGCGACAGGTCACTGTCGCAAAAGCTGCCGGGTTGGAACAACCTGTTGCTGCCCAAGAACGATAAACCGTCACAGTTGGTTCCTGAACTCTGCCCAATTGGCGATGAAATCGAGATCACGAAAACCACAGATTCCGCGCTTACCGGAACCAATCTGCGGCTTATCCTGCACAACCTTGGCATCAAAAATGTCATCTGCACCGGGATTTTCACCGATCAATGCGTATCGTCAACGGTGCGCAGCCTTGCTGATGAAAGCTTTGGTGTGATCGTTCTGGAAGATTGCTGTGCCGCGGGGTCGGATGAATTGCACCGCAAAGAGCTTGAGATCATCAACATGATCTATTGCCATGTCATGTCCAGCGCGGAACTGGTGCAGATCATGGGTCTTGAGTAGAATTTTAACGGCTTTTCCGTCCCTTAATGCTTTCAA
>JAOUMG010000668.1 GCA_029881635.1 Paracoccaceae bacterium
TGGCCGGTCAGCATTACCCGCCCGTTCGATTTGGTAACTTTGTCCAGTTGTCCCTTAAGCGCGCGAAAAGCGGGGGAGTTTCCGATCATTTCTGACGAGGTCACATCCCGGCGGCGCAGGCTTGCATTCTCCTGCCGCAGCCGCGAAGTCTCCATCGCGCGCGCGATAACGACCGTGAGCTGGTCGATGTTGAATGGCTTTTCGATAAAGTCGTATGCGCCTTGTTTTATCGCAGCCACGGCGATTTCGATATTGCCGTGTCCGGATATGATGATGATCGGAATATCGGGGTTGTCGCGCTTTACGGTTTTGAGAATATCGATCCCATCCATGCGACTGTCTTTCAGCCAGATATCCAGGATCATCAAAGACGGCGGTTCGCTGTTGATTTCGGCCATGCAGTCATCCGAATTGGCCGCCAATCGCGTGGTAAAACCCTCATCCTTGAGGATATCCGAGATCAGTTCACGGATGTCTTTTTCGTCGTCTACGATCAGAATGTCGCTCATTTTCCACCTCCGGCCTTTTCTTCGGCGTTGTCCTTTTGCCCGCGCACTATTCGCGATCTCGGCAATCGGATCTCCGCCATTGCTCCTTTATGGGGGCAGCCTTCAAACTGGTCTGCATCAAGCAGAACCAATGTGCCCCCATGTTCTTCAATAATTTTCTTGACGATTGACAGCCCCAGACCTGTCCCCTTTTCTCGGGTCGTTACATAGGGTTCAAACAGTCTGGACCGGTCTTCCGGCAACCCTAATCCATTGTCCGATATCTGAATCGTTACCTGTTCATCATCGGTCGTCATGACCACTTTGACCAATGGTTCATATCCATCTGGTGCACCCTTTTCGACAAGGGATTCAACGGCTTCCCCAGCGTTCTTGATAAGGTTGGTAACAGCTTGCGATATCATTGTCGCATCCAGTTCGATGATAATCGGCTCTCCGGGCAGATCGGTTTGCAATGTTGCCCCATGCAACGCGTCCTGCTGCAGGGTCACGGCATCCCGCATCAGCTTGGTCAGGTCGTGGTCGCGCCGGTCCGGCTCCGGCATCCGGGCGAACTTGGAAAATTCATCGACAATCCTGCGCAGGTCTCCGGTTTGCCGGACGATGACATCGGTCATTTGCCCCAGCGCCTCGGCCTCCTCCCCGACCAGACCGATGAATTTACGGCGAATGCGTTCGGCCGAGAGTTGAATTGGGGTAAGCGGGTTTTTGATCTCATGGGCAATGCGCCGTGCAACATCGCCCCAGGCCGCCATTCTCTGAGCAGAAACAAGATCGGTCACATCGTCGAATGCAACCACATAACCCTCAAGCCGCCCATCGGCATTGCGGCGGATGGCCATGCGGACCAGCAGGCTTTCCAGCCGACCATCACGGCTGACCTTGATTTCCTCCTGAACCACTTCGGCGATCCCGTCGCGCAGCCGTTCGAAAAGCGTAGCAAACTCGGGTACGGCATCCGCCAATACGCGGTCGTGATCGGTTTCCTCGTCGAGTTTCAGCAGGCGCGTTGCGGCACGGTTCAGGAAATCCACCCGGCCATCGGCGCCCAATCCGACAACGCCCGAAGTAACCGAGGACAGGACGGAGTCAAACAATCTGCGGCGGCGTTCGGTGGCCCGGTTACTGTCAAGCAGCGCCTGCCGCTGTGTGTTCAATTGCCGGGTCATCTGGTTGAATACACGGCCCAGCATGGCGATTTCGTCGTCGCCTTCCTCCTCGATCACCTGAACCTGCAAATCACCGGCACCGACCCGTTGCGCGGCCCCCGCCAGACGACCCACAGGTCGCGAAAGCCGCTCGGCAAACCAAAGCCCCATCCAAATTGCCGCCAACACCAGAATCAGGGCAAAGCCCAGATAGACCAGTCCAAATTCAAACAACACTTTGCCCCGCGACGCTTCGAGTTGCTGGTAGAGAACGACTGTCGCCCGCGTGTCGTCCAGCAGGCTGAGAATTTGCCCGTCCACATTTCGGCTGACATACAAGAACCGGTCGGTGAAAGATGGCAGCGCCACCAGCGCGCGGAATTCATTGCTGGTCCAG
>JAOUMG010000669.1 GCA_029881635.1 Paracoccaceae bacterium
CTCAATCGCGGTTTCGACTTTGTGGATGCGCCCCACCTCTTCTTCAATGGTGCGCCGTGCTTCGACATTGCAAAGGGCGATACGCGCGCCAGTCCCTGCCGCGTTGCCCGCTGATGTGACCTTATCGAGGGGGCAATCAGGGATCATCCCCAGCACCATTGCATGTTTCGGGCTGATATGGGCGCCAAAGGCCCCGGCTAGGACCACACGGTCAACGGTATCGATGTTCAATTCGTCCATTAGCAGCCGCGCCCCGGCATAAAGTGCCGATTTCGCCAGTTGAATGGCGCGGATGTCGCCTTGAGTCACCGTAATCAATGGCCCGCCGCTGGCTGTGCCGTCCATCAGCACATAGGCATGTGTGCGCCCGGTCGGAATACAGCGTTCGGAGCCTGTCTGTTCGGCTGAACCGATCAGACCGCTGGCATCCAGGAGCCCCGCCATGCGCATCTCGGCCACAACTTCGATAATGCCCGATCCGCAAATGCCGGTAACCCCGGTCTGCGCCGTGACGGCGGCAAAGGCGGGATCGTCCGACCAGATATCCGATCCGATCACCCGGAAACGGGGTTCTTTGGTCACGGGGTCAATCTCAACCCGCTCGATTGCGCCCGGTGCTGCGCGCTGGCCCGCAGAAATCTGCGCGCCCTCAAAGGCTGGCCCGGTGGGTGATGAACATGCCAGCACCCGCTCTTCGTTGCCAAGCAGGATCTCGGCGTTGGTACCTACATCAACGATGAGTACCATGTCTTTGGATTTATTTGGTTCTTCGGACAAGGCTACGGCTGCGCAATCCGCCCCGACATGCCCTGCGATACATGGAAGTATGTAGACCTGCGCATTCGGATTGATCTCGGTCAGTTCAAGGTCGGCAGCCTCAATCGACAGGCTTTCAGACGTTGCCAGCGCAAAGGGGGCCTGCCCGAGTTCGACCGGATCAATACCCAAAAGCAGATGATGCATGACCGGATTGCAGACAAAAACCGCCTCAATGATCAGTTTGGGGTCTACATGCGCCTCGGTGGCGATGGCTTGCGCCAGACCGTTCAATGCGGCGCGCACCGCCCCGGTCATTTCCAGATCACCGCCGGGATTCATCATAACATAGCTTACCCGACTCATCAGATCTTCGCCAAAGCGGATCTGCGGGTTCATCAGCCCGGATGAAACAAGCACCGAACCATCCGTCAGATTGCACAGATGGGCGGCGATGGTTGTTGACCCGAGATCGATTGCCAGCCCGTATAGCTGGCCTTCGAAAAATCCGGGCCACAAATCAATGATGCGCGCCTGGCCACGGTGATCCCGGTGAACCGCAACGGTAATCTTCCATTCGCCTTTGCGCAGCACCGGCTGTAACCGCCGCATGAGACCGATATCAGCCGATATGCCGTCGATCTGCCATTGATCACGCAATGCGGCAGCCAGCCGCTGAAAGTCGCCCGAAGGTTCTTCCATGTCCGGTTCCTGCACCTCGACATAGTAAAGTCGGGTGGCTGGATCCATGATGATGGTTCGCGCGGTCGCGGATTTGCGGATGACCTGACGGTGAACCTGGCTTTCGGGCGGGACATCGATGACGACATCCCCCTCGATCTTGGCCTGGCAGCCCAGTCGCCGACCGTCGATCAGCCCGCGAATGCGTTTGTACCGGTCTTCGACCGAATTCCACGCGCTCAGCGCGCCCTCAGACACCGTCAGGCCGTGTTTCGGAAATTCGCCATATCCCGGCGTGATCTGGCATTTCGAACAGATGCCGCGTCCGCCGCAGACCGAATCAAGATCGACGCCAAGCTGACGCGCTGCCGTCAGAACGGGCGTGCCATGGGCAAAACGCCCGCGTTTGCCCGAGGGGGTAAAGATGACGAGTGCGTCGTCGGCCATGAAAAGCTCCGGTCCTGTTGCAGTATCTTTCTAGGCCAAGACTGACCCGGTGCAAGGGCTGTCTGCGGCAGGTTTCGGTCAATCCCCGGCAGTTGGCAGGGCTTTGAGCAGGCTTTCGGTTGCCGGATCGGCGGGAAACATCAGTTCTATCTTCATTTCGGCCAATG
>JAOUMG010000068.1 GCA_029881635.1 Paracoccaceae bacterium
CTGATGGCATACCGCTTGCCCGGCGCATGATCGCGGATGGCCATGCCCGTATCTATGGCGGCGGCCTCCGCCAGACATGGTGCGCCTGATGGCGGCGAAACCGAACACGATCCTTGCGCTCAACGCCGCCCGGGCCCGCTATCCGGGGGCCGAGACCTTTACCTTCGGCGACAGCCGCGCGCTCTGCGACCGGCTTCTGGCGCTGGTCCGCACCGGAGCCAAGACCGCGACCTGCGGCGCGCTTCGGGATTTCCATGCCGAAGGCGAGCCGCTGCCCGTTCCCGGCCGCCGCGACATCGCGCTCGACTGGGACGGCGGCCCGGCACTTGTGATCGAAACCCGCGAGGTCACGATCCGCCGCTTCTGCGATGTGGACGAGGATTTCGCGCTTGCCGAGGGCGAGGACATATCCCTTGCAGGCTGGCAGGCAGGCCACCGGGCGTTTTTCGAACGAAACGGGGGGTGGTCCGACGACATGGAGCTTGTCTGCGAACGCTTCCGCCTGATCGAGGATTTGGGATGAAAAACTTTCTTGCCTCCGGCGGAGGTATTTCCGCCAAGATGAAATCCGATCCCCTTTCATCCTGGGAAAAATACCTTCCGGGGGTCCGGGGGTGGAAAACCCCCGGCTTTGCCACGAGGACAGACTGATGTTCAAAAAGATCCTGATCGCCAACCGGGGCGAGATTGCCTGCCGGATCATCGATACCTGCCAACGTCTTGGCGTGGCCACGGTCGCAGTCTATTCTGACGCAGACGCCACTGCGCGCCATGTCGCGATGGCCGATGAGGCGGTGCATATCGGCGGACCCGCACCGAAGGACAGCTACCTGCGCGGCGAGGCGATCATCGCGGCGGCGCGCGACACCGGGGCAGAGGCGATCCACCCCGGTTATGGGTTCCTCTCCGAAAACCCGGATTTTGTCGATTCGGTCGAAGCGGCGGGTCTGACCTTCATCGGCCCCTCGGCAAATGCGATCCGCGCCATGGGCCTCAAGGACGCCGCCAAGGCGCTGATGGAGGAGGCAGGCGTTCCGGTCGTACCGGGCTATCACGGTGACAATCAGGACCCGGAACACCTCGCCGGAGCCGCCGATACCATCGGCTACCCGGTGCTGATCAAGGCTGTTGCGGGCGGTGGCGGTAAGGGCATGCGGCTGGTCGAGCATCCGACGGATTTCGCTACAGCACTCGAAAGCGCAAAGGGCGAGGCACAGACAGCTTTCGGCAACCCCGCAGTGCTGATCGAGAAATACGTTGAAAAGCCCCGCCATATCGAAGTGCAGGTCTTTGGCGATGGCACGCGCGCCGTTCACCTCTATGAACGCGACTGTTCGCTCCAACGCCGTCATCAGAAGGTCATTGAAGAGGCACCCGCACCGGGGATGACGCCTGAGATGCGCGCGGCAATGGGGCAAGCCGCCGTGCGGGCGGCTGAGGCGATTGGCTACAAGGGTGCGGGCACAGTCGAGTTCATTGTCGACGGTTCTGATGGGCTGCGCCCTGACCGCTTCTGGTTCATGGAGATGAACACGCGGCTGCAGGTCGAACATCCGGTGACTGAGGCCGTGACGGGCATCGACCTTGTCGAATGGCAGTTGCGTGTCGCCAGTGGTGAGGCGCTGACATCGCAGCAAGAAGACATCATGCTGAACGGCCATGCCTTTGAGGCGCGGCTTTACGCCGAAGACGTGCCGGCAGGTTTCCTGCCCGCGACCGGCACACTGACCCACCTGAATTTCCCCGACGGTGCCCGCGCCGATACCGGCGTGCGCCCGGAGGACACGATCAGCCCCTGGTATGATCCGATGATCGCCAAGATCGTCGTTCACGGCGCCACACGGACGATCGCGCTGTCTAAGCTGCGGGCAGCGCTGGAAAATACCGAAGTTGCCGGAACAGTGACCAACTTGTCATTCCTTTCGGCACTTGCCCGGCATGAGGGTTTTGGCGCCGGTGAGGTTGATACCGGTCTGATTGCGCGGGATCTTTTGTCGCTGACCAAAGCAGCACTCCCTGATCTTGGCATTCGTGCGCTCGCCGCATTGGGGGCCGCGGGATTGGCTGATGGCGGGGCACGAATGTCGGGCTTCGCGCTCTGGGCGCCCTTGCGGCGCAGCGTCGAGATTGATGGTACAACCGCGATGATCGAGGTGCTGGCCCAAGGACATGCCCGCGTTACGGTAAACTCAGAAGCTGCCGAATGCCATCTCAGGGAGGGGATCTGGTGGGTGAACGGCAGGCCCACGGCTGCGCGCATCGTGCTGACACCCGGCTGTGTCAGTATTTTTGCACGCGATACGTGGCATTTCGATCTGGTGGACCCGCTTGATCGTGCAGGGACGGATGCAGGTAGCGGATTGACCCTGTCGCCGATGCCGGGCCTTGTGAAGGTTGTCTTAGTCACAGCGGGGCAAGTGGTGATGGCAGGCGACAGGCTGGCCGTTCTCGAGGCGATGAAGATGGAACATACGCTGACAGCCGCCCGTGACGGAAAAGTTGCCGAAGTGCTGGTCGTTTCAGGAACGCAAGTTGAGGCAGGTGCGGCAATTGTAAGGTTGGAGGAAGAGGCATGATCCGATTGCATCATGTGGCATTTTCCCGGTCGTTCCGGGTGCTCTGGTTGCTGAGCGAAATGGGCCTTGACTGTGATCTGGTGCATTATTCGATCACGGACGGGTCGCTGCGTCAGCCTGGGTTCTTGGAGAAATCTCCGGCTGGTCGGGTTCCTGCGCTGGAAATCGACGGACGTGTGTTGTTCGAAAGCGGGGCAATCACCGAATATCTCTGCGAAACCCGCCCCGAACATGGTTTTGGTCGCGCACCGGCATCATCGGAGAGGGTGCCCTGGCTGGAGTGGCTGCACTATGCTGAAACCATGGCACATCTGATCGCAAACCTGAATCTGCAATGGGTGTTTTTGCGCGACCCGAGCATGCGGTCGGAAACATTGCTGAAGATAGAGGCGAAGCGGCTGGCCAATACGCTAAAGCCGTTGGAAGAAACGCTTTTAAGGCAGGACTATTTGCTGGCGTCTGGTTTTTCTGGCGTCGATACGATGATGGGGTACAACCTGCTGGCCGCGCCCTATTTCGTGCGTCTTGATCCCTTTCCGGCATTGCGCGGCTATATCGAGAGGATCCGGGCGCGCCCGGCCTATATTGCGGCGCGGTCACTGGACGGAGAGCAAAAGTTCTACACACAGGACTTTTACGAGGTCGTGGATGGCTGAATCTGTCGAGATCGTCGAAATGGGGCCGCGTGACGGGTTGCAGAACGAACCCCGGCTGATCCCGGTTGCCGAAAAGATTGCGCTGATCAACTGCCTTTCTCGTGCCGGATTCAGGCGGATTGAGGTGGCAAGCTTTGTGTCCCCGAAATGGGTGCCGCAGATGGCTGATAGCGGCGAAGTTCTCGCAGGTATCGCGCGAATGAAAGGGATATCCTATGCCGCGCTGACACCAAACATGCGCGGGTATGAGGCTGCCATGGCGGCCGGGGCAGATGAAGTCGCCGTATTCGCATCGGCGTCAGAGGGGTTCAGTCAGGCAAACCTGAATTGCTCGATCACGGAAAGTATCGAGCGGTTTCGACCGGTGGCCATGGCTGCCAAAGCGGATGGCACCAAAGTTCGCGGCTACGTATCTGTCGTAACTGACTGTCCATATGACGGCAGAACGACGCCGGAAGCGGTGGCAAGGGTGGTGGCGGCGCTGCGCGATATTGGCTGTTACGAGGTATCCTTGGGCGATACGATCGGTCAGGGAAGGCCGGAAACCATTGACGCTATGCTGACGGCGGTTCTTGGTGAGCTTCCTGCAGGAAGGTTGGCAGGGCATTACCATGATACGGCAGGGCGGGCTTTAGAGAATATCGAAGTGTCGCTGTCGCGTGGTTTGCGGGTTTTTGATGCCGCAGTCGGTGGTCTGGGCGGTTGCCCCTATGCGCCGGGGGCTGCGGGCAATGTCGCGACCGAGGTCGTCGATGCCCGCCTGCGTATTCTGGGATATGCAACGGGACTGGATGCTGCAGTTCTGGCTAAAGCGGCGATGATGGCAAAAGAAATGCGGGTGAACCCAAATGTATGAAACGATCCGGATCGACCACGATACACGTGGGGTTGCAACCATTTGGCTAAACCGGCCCGAAAAGCACAATGTCATGTCCGGCCTGATGATGACGGAATTGGGCGAGGCGGCAAAGGTGCTGGGGGCGGATAGAGGCGTTCGCGTGGTCGTTATGGGGGGAATTGGCCCCAGCTTCTGCGCGGGTGGGGATCTGGACTGGATGCGGGCGCAAATCGCAGCAGACGGTGAAACGCGCGCCAAGGAAGCGGGCAAGATTGCCCGTGCATTGCAGGCGCTGAACATGATGCCCAAACCGCTGATCGGGCGCATCCACGGTAATGTCATGGGCGGCGGCGTCGGCATGACCTCCGTCTGTGATGTCGCTGTCGCCGCGGATGACAGCCGGTTTGGGTTGACCGAAACCAAACTCGGCCTGATCCCGGCAACGATCAGCCCCTATGTGATCGCCCGCATGGGCGAGGCGCGGGCGCGCCGCGTGATGATGTCATCACGGGTATTTGGCGCTGAAGAGGCGCGTGAACTGGGTATAGTCGCAAAAGTGGTGCCGCCCGATGCGCTTGATCGCGCGGTCGAGGCAGAGGTTCTACCCTATCTTTCCTGCGCCCCCGGTGCAGTTGCCGCAGCCAAGGCCCTGACCCGCAGGATGGGCCCCCAGATTGATGAAACGTTGATCGCTGAAACCATAGAAGCGCTTGTGGAGCGGTGGGAAAGCCCCGAGGCCGCTGAGGGAATAGCTGCATTTTTCGAAAAGCGCGCGCCGGTCTGGAAGGTTTGAGCGTTTATTTCGTAACAACGCATCTGTCAGCCACCTTCGGGCTAAACCGCACCTCTGGATGGAGAAAAAGCATGCGTTATGCGGTGTTTTAACTTGGCTTCGGACGTTACCCTTGGTTGACCCCGCCATATCGCGGGAGTAAACGAACAAGAGCCATCAGACGCGCCCATATGCCAGCGCGAGACGTAGGAGCCACGCGTGGACAGTATGCTGCGAGAATACCTTCCCATCCTGATCTTTCTGGCCATGGCCATCGGCCTTGGCTTGATCCTGATCCTTGCCGCACTTGTGCTGGCTGTCAGAAACCCCGATCCGGAAAAAGTATCGGCTTACGAATGCGGCTTTAATGCCTTTGACGATGCGCGGATGAAGTTTGATGTGCGATTCTACCTCGTCTCGATCCTGTTCATCATCTTTGACCTCGAAGTGGCGTTCCTGTTCCCTTGGGCAGTTGCGTTCAAGGATGTCTCCATGGTTGGCTTCTGGTCGATGATGGTGTTCCTGGGGGTTCTGACCATCGGCTTTGCTTATGAGTGGAAGAAGGGGGCGATGGAATGGGCGTGATGGCTGGAGCAAATACAGCCGGCGGTGACAACGAAGTTGCCACCCAGGCATTGAATCGAGAGTTGCAGGACAAGGGATTTCTGCTGACCTCGACCGAAGACATCATCAACTGGGCGCGCACCGGATCCTTGCACTGGATGACCTTCGGTCTGGCTTGCTGCGCGGTCGAAATGATGCACACAGCCATGCCCCGCTACGATGTCGAACGCTATGGCTTTGCCCCGCGTGCCAGTCCGCGCCAATCTGACGTGATGATCGTTGCGGGTACCCTAACCAACAAGATGGCGCCGGCGCTGCGCAAGGTCTACGACCAGATGCCCGAACCGCGTTATGTGATCTCGATGGGGTCCTGCGCCAATGGGGGCGGTTACTACCACTACAGTTATTCCGTGGTACGTGGCTGCGACCGTATCGTGCCGGTGGATATCTACGTTCCGGGCTGCCCGCCCACTGCCGAAGCACTGCTTTACGGTATTTTGCAGTTGCAACGCCGCATTCGCCGTACCGGCACTCTGGTTCGCTGAGGAGAAACCCATGTCCGAAGCCTTGCAGGAACTCGCCGCGCATCTGGAACTGAAACGCCCAACCGAAGTATCGGGAACGTCAGTTGCGCATGGCGAATTGACCGTCACGGTGACTCTGGCGGGTCTGGTCGATTTCGTCGAATTTTTGCGCACGGATCGCAATTGCCGTTTTTCAACGCTTGTCGATATCACCGCCGTGGATTACCCGGAACGTGCGCAGCGCTTTGATGTGGTTTATCACTTTCTGTCGATGTACCAAAATCAGCGAATTCGTTTGCGTGTCGCCGCGTCGGAAGAAGATATGGTGCCGTCGATCATAGATGTGCACCCTACGGCCAACTGGTTTGAACGTGAAGTGTTCGACATGTTCGGTATCCTCTTTTCCGGCCACCCCGACTTGCGTCGCATCCTGACGGATTACGGGTTTCGCGGGCATCCACTACGCAAGGACTTTCCTACGACCGGCTACACCGAAGTGCGCTATGACGAAGTACTGAAGCGGGTGGTTTACGAACCTGTTCGCCTGGTGCAGGAATATCGTCAGTTTGATTTCATGTCGCCTTGGGAAGGCGCTGAATACATTCTTCCCGGGGACGAAAAGCCGGGGGCCAAGGGCTGATGGCTGCGCCAATACTTCTGTTCGGAATTGGGGCGACCAAATCAGGGACTAGCTGGCTTTACAGCTACCTGCGGGGGCATCCGGAATGCCATCTGCGCAGTATCAAGGAATTGCATTTCTTCGATACCATCGAAAAAGGCAGCACGAACTGGCACCTTAAGGAGCTGGACCGCAAATGCGCCGAGTTGGAGCGCGCCTTGTCTGGTGGAAAATCCGGGAATGCGGAATGGAACGTCATGCATCTTGCTGACACGCGGATGTATGCAAAGATTCTGAAGAAACACGATGAAGCTGCCTATTTGGCCTATCTGGAAGAAGGTAGGACAAATGAAACCGTGGTTTCCGACATTACGCCTTGTTATTCGATGCTTTCCGAGGAAAGCCTGTCGCATATGGCGGGGATGGCCGACGATGTCCGTTTCGTGTTTTTGATGCGTGACCCGGTGGACCGCCTGTGGAGCCATGTCCGCATGATCGCAAAGCGCCGCAGCACCACCGGCGACGATATCGAAAAACGCGCAGGCTGGATTTTCAACCGTACCCTTGACGGCGGGGAAGAACATATTCTTGAACGCGGCGATTATCGCGGCACATTGACCCGCCTGCAGGCATCAGTTGATCCTGAGCGTGTTTTCATCTGCACCTATGAAGAGCTTTTTTCAGATGAAACTCTGGGGCGGCTGTGCCGGTTTTTGGGCATCAAAGAACTGCCCGGTGATTATTCGCGTTATGTACATGCAGGCGCCAAGGCACCGATGAACGGGGCGCAGCGAAAGCGCGCCGCGGCGTTTTTGAAGCCGCAATATGATTATGTCGCGGCCCAGTTGGGTCGGCTTCCCGCCGCATGGGAAGCAAACATGGCGGAGATTTGAGATGATGGACGGCCGTTTTGATGACGCTGTGACCGGCGAACAGAAGATCCGCAATTTTAACATCAACTTCGGTCCGCAACACCCTGCGGCCCATGGTGTTCTTCGTTTGGTGCTTGAGCTTGACGGCGAGATTGTCGAACGCTGCGACCCCCATATCGGCCTGCTGCATCGCGGCACCGAAAAGTTGATGGAAAGCCGCACCTATCTGCAGAACCTGCCCTATTTCGACCGGCTCGACTATGTCGCGCCGATGAACCAGGAACATGCCTGGTGTCTCGCGATCGAACGGTTGACCGGCACAGAAGTTCCGCGTCGCGCCTCGCTGATCCGGGTACTCTATTCTGAAATCGGCCGGATTCTGAACCACCTTTTGAACGTCACAACGCAGGCCATGGATGTCGGCGCCCTGACGCCGCCGCTCTGGGGCTT
>JAOUMG010000670.1 GCA_029881635.1 Paracoccaceae bacterium
TTCTTGGGAGGAAATAATGAAATCATTCATCAAGGGCCTGGCCTTTGCCTCGGCCGCGATTGCAGCGCCATTGCTGGTCGCCGCGCCAGCATCGGCAGAAGGTGAAAAATACATTCTTGTCAGCCATGCCCCCGATAGCGACAGCTGGTGGAATACGATAAAAAACGGCATCGCGCTGGCAGGCGAACAGATGGGCGTTGAGGTTGAATACCGCAACCCTCCTACCGGCGACCTTGCCGATATGGCCCGGATCATCGAACAGGCCGCAGCCTCGGGACCCGATGGCATCATCACCACGCTCAGCGACTATGACGTTTTGTCAGGTCCGATCAGGGCGGCTGTCGATCAGGGGATCGACGTGATCATCATGAATTCCGGCACACCTGAACAGGCACGCGAGGTGGGCGCCCTGATGTATGTCGGCCAGCCTGAATATGACGCGGGCTACGCCGCAGGCCTGCGGGCAAAGGGCGACGGTGTCGGGTCGTTCCTCTGCGTCAATCACTACATCTCTTCGCCCTCTTCCACCGAACGCTGCCAGGGATTTGCTGATGGGCTGGGGATCGATTTGGCCAATCAGATGATCGACAGCGGTCAGGACCCGTCAGAGATCAAGAACCGCGTCCTGGCCTATCTGTCGGCCAACCCGGATACCGATGCGATTCTGACACTGGGGCCGACATCAGCTGACCCGACGCTTCTGGCGCTGAATGAAAACGGTATGGCCGGTGATATCTACTTTGGCACATTCGACCTTGGTGAAGAGATCGTCAACGGGCTGAAAGCCGGAACGATCAAGTGGGGCATCGACCAGCAGCCGTTCTTGCAGGCCTATCTGCCGGTTGTGGTTTTGACCAACTATCACCGTTACGGTGTGCTGCCGGGCAATAACATCAATTCCGGCCCCGGTTTCGTCACCGCTGACGGACTGGCCATGGTTGAGAAATTCGCAGGCGAATACCGCTAAACATCTAAGAGAGGGCGGCCTATGCGAAAGCGAGGGCCGCCTTTTTCTTTGCGGATCATTTGGGGGATGAAATGAGTGACGCCACGCGGAACGACGAACGTATCAAGGAAATGTCCGGATTTCGCCAGGCGTTGATTCGACCCGAACTCGGGGGGATCGTCGGCACGGTGGCGGTATTCACCTTCTTCATCCTCTTTGCCGGAAGCTCCGGCATGTTCAACGCCCAGGGCGTCATGAACTGGTCAACCGTTTCGGCCCAGTTCATGATCATCGCGGTCGGGGCCTGTCTGCTGATGATAGCCGGCGAATTTGACCTGAGCGTCGGCTCCATGATCGGCTTTGCAGGCATGATGATCGCGGTTTTCGGCGTCACGCTTGGCTGGCCAATGTGGATTGCCATTCTGGTGACTTTTGCGATCTGCATCGCCTTTGGCGCGCTCAATGGCTACATCGTTGTACGTACAGGCCTGCCCAGCTTTATCGTTACGCTGGCCACCTTGTTCATCCTGCGTGGTTTCACCATTTTTATCCCCCAGACCATTGAACGCAAAACCATTATCGGTGGCATCCGTGAAGCCGCCGAGGGCGACTGGATCGCGCCGATTTTTGGCGGAACCATCGGCAAGGGCCTTTTTCAATGGCTGGGCGAACAGGGCATCATCGGCGTTTTTGACCGTGGAAACCGGGTCGGGCAACCGGTCGTGGAAGGTATCCCCATGCTGATCGTCTGGGCAATCGGCCTGGTGATTCTCGGCCATGTCCTGCTGACACGCACGCGCTTTGGAAACTGGATCTTTGCCGCAGGCGGTGACGCACAGGCCGCGCGTTATGTCGGGGTGCCGGTCAACAGGGTCAAGATCCTGATGTTCATGTTCACCGCCTTCTGCGCCACGGTCTTTGCAGTTTGTCAGGTCATGGAGTTCGGTTCGGCCGGGGCGGACCGTGGTCTCTTGAAGGAATTCGAAGCAATCATCGCCGTGGTCATTGGCGGCGCACTTCTGACCGGTGGCTATGGGTCGGTTATCGGGGCGGCATTGGGGGCGCTGATCTTCGGCGTGGTTCAGCAGGGTCTGTT
>JAOUMG010000671.1 GCA_029881635.1 Paracoccaceae bacterium
ATAAAGGGTCGTTCCGGCGCGCCCTGCCCTTGCACCCTATGACGATATGTTCCATCAAAGCCGAATTGGCGCGCCCTAGGAAAGGGTGCCATCAGGATATGGCGGACGAAATGTTGGATCAGATAGCAAAACCCACCGAAGAAATCTCTGTTCGGGAGGTGTTCGGCATTGATACCGATATGAAAGTAAAGGGTTTTGCCGAACGCGCAGACCGCGTGCCCGATATCGATCCAACCTATAAATTCGATCCCGACACCACCTTGGCGATTCTGGCGGGCTTTGCCTATAACCGCCGCGTCATGATCCAGGGCTATCACGGCACGGGCAAATCGACCCATATCGAACAGGTCGCAGCCCAGTTGAACTGGCCCGCTGTTCGGGTCAACCTCGACAGCCATATCAGCCGGATCGACCTGATCGGCAAGGACGCGATCAAGCTGCGCGACGGCAAGCAGGTGACGGAATTCCACGAAGGCATCCTGCCTTGGGCGCTGCGCAACCCCGTCGCCATCGTCTTTGACGAATATGATGCAGGCCGCGCCGACGTGATGTTCGTGATCCAGCGGGTGCTGGAACATGACGGCAAGCTGACGCTGCTCGATCAGAACGAGATCATCACCCCCCACCCGTCCTTCCGCCTCTTTGCCACGTCAAACACCGTGGGCCTTGGCGATACGACCGGGCTTTACCACGGCGTCCAGCAGATCAACCAGGCGCAGATGGACCGCTGGAGCCTTGTGGCCACGCTCAACTACCTCAGCCACGACGCCGAAAGCGCCATCGTTCTGGCCAAGAACCCGCATTATAACACCGACAAGGGCCGCAAGCAGATTTCCCAGATGGTCACCGTCGCCGACCTCACGCGCACCGCTTTCATGAACGGCGATCTTTCGACCGTCATGAGCCCCCGGACCGTAATCAACTGGGCCCAGAACGCCGAGATTTTCCGCAATGTGGGCTATGCCTTTCGTCTGACCTTCCTCAACAAATGCGACGAGCTGGAGCGCCAGACGGTGGCCGAATTCTACCAGCGCTGCTTTGACGAGGAGCTGCCGGAAAGTGCGGCAAGCCAGAGCATTAGGTGAGGGTACAGATTTCGTAGGGTGGGCTTCAACCCACCATGCCGGAACGGCGGGCTGAAACCCGCCTTACGCAAGGGACGAGCCGGGTAAAATGACCAAACCCTCCGACAACCCCGCTGATCCGTTCAAGAAGGCCCTTGCCGAGGCCACCAAAACCATGGCCGACGATCCGGAACTGACCGTCAGCTATTCGGTCGATCCGCCGGGCATGACCGCTGACACCATGCGCCTGCCGCAGGTCAGCCGCCGGATGACGCGGGATGAGGTGCTGGTGGCGCGCGGTACCGCCGATGCCTTTGCGCTGCGCCGCCGTCACCACAATCCCAAGGTCGCCAACAAATACGCCCCGACCGGCCAGATGGCCCGCGATCTTTACGAGGCGATGGAAACCGCGCGGTGCGAAGCGGTGGGTGCGCGCGACATGCCCGGCACGCTCGGCAATATCGACGCCAAGATCGGGGCCGAGGCGGAACGCAAAGGCTATTCCCAGATACGCGCTGCGGCAGACGCCCCGCTGGCGCAGGCCGCAGGCTACCTCGTCCGGCACCTTGCCACCGGCAGGCCGATGCCCGGCGGTGCGGGCCATGTCATGGAACTCTGGCGGCCCTTTATCGAAGAACAGGCGGGCGGCACGCTCGAAAACCTTGATGAGGTTCTGGCCGATCAGGCCGCCTTTGCCCGCTTCGCCCGCCAGATCATCAAGGATCTTGGCTATGGCGACCAGCTGGGCGATGACCCCGATATGGAGGATGAAAGCGACGGCGAAGAGGACGCCTCCGAAGAGGATCAGGACAGCCCCGACAGCCAGGAAGGCGACGATGAGTCCGAAGACGCCGAAGCCGCCCCCGAACAATCCCAGGAAGATCAGGACGACGCCAGTCAGGCGCAGGTCTCGATGGACGAAATGGCCGACATGGAATCGGGCGAAGAGGCTGAATTGCCCGAAGGTGAGGCGCCGC
>JAOUMG010000673.1 GCA_029881635.1 Paracoccaceae bacterium
GTTCGAACACCATGGCCCGCGCCAGAGCCACACGTTGTCTTTGACCGCCGGACAATTGGGTGATGCGCCGGTCGCCATAGCCGCCAAGTTGTACGGTATCCAGCGCACGCTCGGCGCGGGTCTTTTGATCGCTTTGGGAAACCCCACGGACTTTCAGCGGATAGGCCACGTTTTCAGCCACCGTCATGAATGGAAACAACGCATAGCTTTGAAAAACCATGCCAAGGCCGCGTTGGTGCGGCGGTGTCGCAATCATTTCGCGATCGCCGAACCGGATTGACCCGCCATCGGGGCGCACAAAACCAGCGAGCGCCATCAGAAGCGTCGTTTTGCCCGAGCCCGATGGCCCAAGCAGCGTCAGGAATTCGCCCGCAGCAATATTCAGCGACACATCATCAAGCGCTTTGACCGAACCGTAGGCCTTGCACAGGTTCGATACGTCAATGGGAAGGGATTGGGCGGCAGATGACATGCGGGCTCCTAACTTTACAATAATGGACGCAGAGCAAAATGCACTGCGCCCAAAAGGATTACTGCTGGATCAGCGTGTCGAACTTTTCAGTCAACTCACCCAACTGACCGATGTAGAAGTTTGGATCGACCAGAAGCTGCTTGCCGTAGTTGCTGGGATGCGTGTTGACCAACAAAGCCTGCTCGCCCGAGATAATACCGGTATCAAATGCACCCGTATTCACCGGGCCCAGCGGCATCGTGACCGCCAGTCGCGCTTGCGCTTCGGCACTGAGCAATTCATTGATCAGGCCCATCGCATTCTCGACGTTTGGCGCGCCCTTAGGCACCAGCAAGCAATCGACATCCATCGTGCCACCATCGAATGCATAGGCGACATCAATGCCGGATTCGATCACACTCTCCACGCGGTTATGGCCCATATGGATCACGTCCACCTCACCATCACGCAGCAATTGTGCGGATTGTGATCCGCCACGATACCAAACGGTGACTTCGGGTGCTATCTCTTCCAATTTGGCCCAGGCGCGCGCCATGCCCTCGTCCGTGGCCAACGTGTCGTAGACTTCTGCCATAGGCACACCATCGGCCATGAGAGCCGCCTCAAGGTTGTAGTTCACCTTGCCGTGCATGCTGCGCTTGCCGGGGAAATTTTCCAGATCCCAGAACTCTGCCCAGTTGGACGGACCATTGTCGCCAAAGACATCCTTGCGATAAGCAATCACCTTGGTGAAGTTGATAAAGCCGATGTAGTTCTCATGGATCAGCTCTTCGGGGATACCCGTTGTGTCGACAATTGAGTAATCAATCGGCTCAAGGCTGCCCTCGCGGCTGAGTGTTTCACACGAGGGCAAATCCTGCTCAGTCACATCCCAGGCGACGGCACCCGCAGTAATCTGGGCGCGCACGTCCTGAATACCATTTGTCGTATCTTCCTTGACCGTGACACCCAATGCGCTGGCCGCAGGTTCCAGCATTGCTGAGCGCAAGGCATCCTGAAATGATCCACCCCAGGAGGAAAACACCACTTCGCCTTCGGCGAAGGCAGGCGCGGCCACTGCCAAGGTGCTGGCAACGATACTGGCCGCAAGCGACAGTTTTCTCTCTTCTTTCTTCATGTCAGATTCTCCTTTGATTTTTGATTGGATACTTGGTTGGATTTTTCTTCGTGGTTGTCGTGATCAACTTGCAATGTGTCTACAACCCAGTCGGCGATCAGCTGCGGCCGTTCGAGCATCATGAAATGGCCGGTATTCGGCACCAACTTGATCACGGCCCGGGGAAGCCGCGCGCGTAAGACATCCAGCCAAAGCGACGACGGGTGGGACGTCACAGGTCGGCGAACCTCGTGTTTGTCCAGCGAAGTTGATTGCAAGATTGTTACTGGGCAAGTGAGGCGGTTGACGGCTGCAATAAAGTTACCGCGATCCCATGCAGCCATAGCATGGTAATAAGCCATCAAAACATCGATCGGATATTGAGCAGCCCGGTTCACAATATCGCGCTTTTGATCTCGATCCAGGCTATCGACCATCATCGACTTGAATGCCGCTTCC
>JAOUMG010000672.1 GCA_029881635.1 Paracoccaceae bacterium
TGCTATGAAAAAAATTACTGTTGTTTCACCGTGTTATAACGAAGAGGACAATGTCGCGACCTGTTACGCGACGGTCAAAGACATCTTTGACCGCGAATTGCCCGGATATCAGCGCGAACATATATTTGTTGATAACGCTTCATCTGACCAGACAGTGGAGATTTTGCGCGACATTGCCAAAAGCGATCCAACGGTGCGGGTTGTTGTCAATGCGCGCAACTTTGGCGTTTACCGGTCAACTTTCAACGGGCTGCGCCATGCCACGGGCGATGCAATTCTGGTGATGCTGCCGGTTGATCTGCAAGACCCCCCCGAATTGCTGCCGGAATTCGTCGGCCTTTGGGAACAGGGCTATGATGTAGTGGCTGGTGCCCGATCGACCCGCGAAGAAGGGTTCATGTTGCGCACGTCGCGCAAGATATTTTACCGGATCGTCAATGCGTTGTCGGATTTCGAATTGTCGCCCGATGTCGGCGAATTCCAGTTGATCGACAAGAAGGTGCTGAAGGCGGTTCTGCAGCACAATGATCACTATCCCTATATCCGCGGCATCATCGCATCGGTCGGGTTCAAGCGGGTGATCATTCCCTATGTCTGGAAGGCGCGCAAACGCGGCGTTTCAAAGCATAATCTATTCATGCTGGTCGATCAGGCACTGAATGCGATCTTTGCCTTTACCAAGGCTCCGATGCGTTTTTGTACCTTTGCGGGCATTGCGCTAGCGAGTTTGTGCATCCTGTTTTCGATCTTTTCCGTCATCGCCTATCTTTTCGGGTTCGGCGTGGCGCCGCGCGGGACAACGACGATTATCGTGGCGTTGTTTTTCCTGTCCGGAGTGCAGCTTTTGTTTATCGGGATGCTGGGCGAATATATCACCGCCATTCATAATCAGGTGCGCGGCGGGCCGACGGTCATCGAGAACGAGTTGATCAATATCGGGGGCCCTGACCTGATCGAGGCCGCGCCGAAGAAATCAGCCGCGCGCAAAACCGTCGCCGCACTGGCCGCGCGGAAGGCGTGAAGGTACCGGAACGGCGATCAGCTATTGGGGTTCTTGCGCCCGAAGGGCAATGCGCCGGTCAGGGCTAGTGAGACGACGACGAAGGCCAGCAAAGCCATCGGCAATATCAAGAGCGCCTGCGCCATGAGGGGATGCAAGCCGGCGCGCAGGGCTGCTGCAAGGGCAGTGGCATTGATGGCGTAGACGAGGCAATAGCCCAGAATGTAATGAGGCAACCGGCGGTAGCCCTGGGTGTCGAACACCAGCCGCTTGTGAATGCCGAAATTCCACAGAACCCCGATGAAGGATGCGATGGCAAGCGATGGCTGTGGCCCCAGTCCGATCAGGATCAGAACGGCATAGACCGCATAGCCGAATGCCGTGTTCAGAACCCCCACGAACAGGAATTTCACAAAACGCCAAAGTGCCGGGCGCGATTGCAGGTAAGGGATCATGGGGCGAACCCTTCTGCCACAAGAACATCCCGGACCCCGCTTTCCAGATCGAATTGCGGACTGAAACCGGTTAGGGTTTTCAGCCGCGATACATCCGCCTCGATCAACGGCGGATCATCGGCAGCGCGCGGGCGGGCGCCGAGGTCGATCAGGTCAGGCCGCCCCATCACAGCGGCCAGCATTTGGATCAGATCGCGCACGGCAACCGCGTTGCCGGAACCGATATTGACCGCGCCTTCGGCCGGACTGGCGAGGAGGCAGGCGAGCGCGCGGCCGATATCGGCTGTGTGCAGGAAATCGCGCCTTTGCAACCCGTCGGTACAGGCCACCTTGCGGCCGGCGGCCAGCCCCTTGATCAGATCCCCGAAGAGACGGCCTTCGGGTTCGCCGGGACCGTAGCAGAAAAAGGGCCGCGCCCAGGCCAGAGAAACGCCCAGAACCGGCGCTGCCGCAAGTGCGGCCATTCCGGTGGCGGCCTTTGCCGCGCCGTATAGCGTACCCGGTTTCAGGGGCGTGTTTTCGCTCAGCTTGCCCGCTGACCAGTCATATTCGGCGCAACTGCCCACCATCAC
>JAOUMG010000069.1 GCA_029881635.1 Paracoccaceae bacterium
GCAGCCATTTGACCCACATATTGCCTTCGAAACCCGGCACGACCAGGCGGACGGGATAGCCATGTTCCTTGCGCAGCGCTTCGCCATTGGCGAAAAAGGCCACCATGACGTCATCCATTGCCTTTTCCAAAGGCATCGAACGGCCGTTCGAGGAGGCATCCGCCCCTTCGGCATAGACCCATTTGCCCTCGGGCTTCACACCCGCCTCTTCAAGCAAAGCGCGCAGCGGGATGCCGGTATATTCCATGTTGTGGATCATACCTTGGGTGAATTGGCAGCCCTCCAGCTGGGCACCGCCCCATTCCATGCCGCCATTAGCCGCGCATTCGCAAAAGGCGGTTGTCACCTGACGCGGAAACCGCATCAGATCTTCGTAAGTAAAGACCAGCGGCCTCTCGACGAGGCCGCTGATCATCAGCCGGTAATCCGGCTTGGCCAATTCAATCGCTCCGGAGTGGTGGCGTTCGAAGGCACAGCCCTGAGGGGTTATGGTGCCTTCCAGGGCGTGAATTGGCGTAAAATTAATCGAGGATACCGGGCTTTCTGTCAGCCATTCGACATTGCGTCGTACGACATGGCTTTCAAACCTGATCGGCAGCCCATAGGGCGTGGCGTCGACCGCATCCCCGAATTCGGTGGCCCATGGCTGAACCTCGGTGATCAGCGGATCGCCTGCGGCCTTGGCCGTGCCACCCAGTGCAGCAGCGCCCCCGGCGGCAAGCCCCGCCCGCAAAACCGACCTGCGACTGGTTGAATGACCTGACGGTTTGGTCATCTGCCTCTCCTCACTTTCAATTCGGTTCTTTTATATTCACATTTTTGAATTTGTATAGCCCGCAATGCCAGATTTTCTAGGCGCCGGTCACTTGCACCGATTGGTTAGGGTCGATCTGGATCGTTCCCTTGCGCTTGATATAGGCCTCGACCACATCCCAGATCGGGGGGCCTTCAGTCGCCTCGTTGACGCTGGCCCATCCCGATACGACATAGGTTTTGGCCGGGTCCACGGCTTCACCGGTTCTCAGAACTGTCATGTCGGTGATGCGGCTGCCTTGCGGCTTGGACACGTCGATGCGGTAACCCATGCCGCCCACACGCACCATATCGCCGCCTTGCTGGTAATAGGGGTCGGGATTGAAGAGGTTATCGGCCACGTCCTCCAGTATGACATGCAGGAATTCGCCTGTCATTTCAGATCGGTAGGCATTGGGGTAGGTCATAGCCGTAGCATTGAACAAGTCTTCGCGCGTGATCGGCTGCCCCGGTAGCAGCGAAGGCCCCCAGCGGAAACCGGGGCTAAGCGCGATATCAGCCTCGCGTTCTTCGATCAGAGCATTGCAGATCAGATCATCCCAGGTGCCGTTGAAATTTCCGCGCCGGTACAGTGTGCTGTCGGTGGTCCCCAGTATTTCTGTCAACTCCGCCTCATAGGGCGCGCGTTCCGCGTCGATCAGTGCGGCCACTTCGGGATCGGGCGCGATCACGTCGGAAAATATCGGGATCAGCTTGTGCGAAAACCCTTTGACCGCCCCGCCCTGCACATCCAGATCGAGCCGTGTGACGAACTTGCCGTTTGATCCTGACGCGATCAGCATGGTCTTTCCGACCATCACCGGTTCGGGCAGCGCATCATGGGTGTGGCCTGTCAGGATCACGTCGATCCCTTCAATCTGGCTGGCCAGCTTGCGATCCACGTCAAAACCGTTGTGGGACAGAAGAACGACCAATTCCGCCCCCGCATCGCGCACTTCGGCGACGACCTCTGCCATCCGTTCCTCGCGCACGCCAAAGCTCAGGCCGGGGAACATCCAGCCAGGGTTGGCGATCGGCATATAGGGAAAGGCCTGACCGATGACAGCGATCTGGACACCGCCACGCTCGAACATCTTGTAGGGCTCATAGGCGGGCTCGTTCCATTCCGCGTCATAAATGTTCGCGCCAAGGAACGGGAAGGCGAGCCCTTCAACGATCTCGGTAACCCGGTCGATGCCGAGTGTGAATTCCCAGTGCGAAGTCATCGCATCGGGCTTTAGTGCATTCATCACGTTGACCATGTCTTGGGCGTTGGTCTTCAGGCAGGTGTAGGAACCCTGCCAAGTATCACCACCGTCGAGAAGCAGCGCCTCTGGCCGTTCGGCACGGATCGAATTGATGACCGTTGCGACCCGGTCAAGCCCGCCCATACGACCATAAGCTTGCGCCAGAGCTTCAAAGTCCGTGTGACTCAGCGCGTAGGCTTCTGGGGTGCCGGGGGTCAGGTTAAAGAGTTTCAGGAAATCAGCGCCGGTAACATGCGGCGGCAGGCCATTGACCGCTCCGACGCCGAGGTTGATTTCAGGTTCGCGAAACCAGACAGGTTTCAACTGCGCATGAATGTCGGTGATGTGGATCAGCGTGACATTGCCGGTCGGCGCAAATTGCAAAAGCTGATCCTGCGTCAGCGCCTGCTGGGCGGCAAGCCGCGCCCAATTGCCAAAACCCGATGCACCCAGAAGGGCCGAAGCCGCCACTGTAGCCTGAAGAAAATCGCGGCGGGAAATCATCTGGGTCTGGCCTCCTGAATGGCGCCGGACAGACGGCTGTCACCCCGAGCCAAGGCACAAGCCTTTGCCCCGAACGTCATGCCCGGTATCGTGAATATCAACGGCAAGGACCGCGCCCCGAAAGGCGCGGTCAAAAGGTCAGTTACGCACCGACGGTCCTTCGACCGACAGTCCGTTACCGCGTGAAGCAACGTAGAGCTCCAGCGCGATAAACTCTGGCGATCCGGGCTTGAATGTCTCAGCACGGGTATCGCGGATGCAACCCTTGAAGCGGTTATGGATCGAGGAAAGATCGGCCGATTTCAGGCGGTAAACCGGAAATCCGTTGATCTGCCCCTGCGACAGGTGATCTGCGCGGATGTAGTTGCCATAGTTGTCTTCGTGGCAATTGGCGCAGGACAGTTCCAGTTGACCGTAGCGGGTATAATACATCTCCTTGCCCTGCTCCCAGAAGGGAGCGGCGGGCCCATCGACCGCAACGCTCATCGGAAGGCCACGTGAAACAGACGAAATCAGCGCCGTCATGTTGATCATGTCGCTGTCGTCCCAGCCCCATGCCTCGGCGCCCATGCGTTCGGTGCGGCAATCGTTGATGTACATTTCCATCGTGTACATCGTCCCCTTTGCCTCGTTGAACTTTGGCATCTGGGTCCGCACACCTGCCATGCTGGCCGGGTCGTCATGACAAGACGCGCAGGCCTTGCCTTCGCTGCCATCGACTTCACTCCAGACATCCTTAGCGGCCTCAACTCCCAGCATGCCAGGATTGTCGAAATCGTCCGCCTGCATCACGCGGGTGTCCGCTTCGCGGAAATGCCAGCCGGAATAAATCTCTGAAAGCCCGTCGATATAGGCCGGTGCGGTGGTTTTGGTAACGATTTCCGTTTCGCCATTGATAACCAGACTGTCGTCTGCCGGTCCGGCAATGGCCCCAAATCCGATGCTGCATGCGGCTGTCAGGCCGATAAGGCCGAGGATTTTTTGATTTTTCATGTCGTCCCTCCCTTTGGGCCCTGGATCAGTTGACCGTGATCGCCTTGGTGTCCTCGTAGACAGAGCCATCATCATCGTACCAGGTGAACTTGAACTCGCCAGAGGCCGGAACCTTGGCATCGAATTCAAAATACGGGTTGGTCGAAATCGCCGGTTCCAGAACGACATCGATGACATTCTCGCCATTGAAGTCGCAGGTAAAGCGATTGATGATCGACCGAGGGATCAGATTGCCATCCTTGCCCTTGCGCTGGCCTGATTCCATCTGATGGCTGATCAGCGTCTTGATCGTGATCACTTCTCCGGCGGCGGCGGTTTTCGGCACCTTCACGCGGGGTTTTACGTCTTCTGCCATAATCTTGTTCCTCCTGAACTCAGCCGCCGCAGCCGCCGATGGTCACTTTCACGGTGCTTTTCGCCGAAGCGAAACTGCCATCCGCCATTTTTGCGATCGCCACCACATCCTGCGTCTTTGCCAGCCGGATCCGGGTGGAGGCGACAAAAGAGCCGGCCAACGGCCCGAATTTGAAGGTTGCGACATCGGCGTTGGGATTGCCGGTTGCAAGGATCAGCACCTCGGATGCACCGGGCGCATCGATGCTGACCGGAACCGTGTTACCGTTCTCGGCAATTTCTGGCGCCGTCAGGGTAATGCCCCCCTCAGCAACCGCCGCGCCACCGGTAAAGGTCGCAATCAGTTCATCCGAAGTGGCCGCATGGGTCATTATCGGCAGCGCCATTGTCAGGCTGGCACCAGCCCCTACGATCAGCAGTTCACGTCTTGAGAAAATCATCTCGGTCTCCTTATTCCTTAAGCGTCATCAGATAGGCTACGACATCCTCAATCTGTTGCGCGGTCAGCAATGGCGGCAATTCATCGCCCTCGGCGGCCTTGCCGGTAAATGCATCGCCGGGACGGATATATCCCTTGGTCTTGTAGAAAGAGGGCATCATCGAATCTTCGAAAGTCATTTTCGAATTGGCCACGATGCCGCGCAGCTCTGCTTCGCTCCATCGGCTGCCTGCCCCGTCAAGCGGAGGCCCAATTTCGCCGTGAAACGGCACATCTGCCAAGGCAGTTACGGCATGACAGGCAACGCAATTGCCTAAGCCACGGCTTGTCATTACTTCTTTTCCCGCTACCGCATCTCCGGTAACGCCGCTCAGGGAAACGGCAACCGCCCCTGCATCATCATATGATACGTCCAGTGGGGCCACTTCCGATGCGTAAACTGCGGTCGACAATACCAGTGGCAGGGCGAGGCCCAGCAATGCTGCGCGCTTCATTTGACTTCCTCCCTCGTTTCTTCTCTTTTCACCTTAAGTGACTCTTTGTCGCACTTGCAACAAGAAATTCAATTCTGTGCATGTGTTTTTCTGAACCGGGTTTCTCAACCCTTTTCCTGTTCAGCGAATTTGCGTGCATGATACTTCTGAAAATGCTCATCGCCTTCATAACCTTTCTCCAGTACCCAATTGAAAAGGTTGAAGGTGGTCCATTTTCCAAAGGCACCGGGCATTGTCACGACGGATGCCTGTGACGCGGTCAGCCCGTCTGCTACCTCTTCGGGCAGAAAGATCATCGTTGGAGTGAAGACCACGCCCCAACGCACCGCCATTTCCTTTTCCGCCAGCACGGTGCCGTCGAAATCGGTAACTTCCTCATCTCCGAACAGGTTTATTTGTACGACGAAGAAACTGTCACGGATGAGTTTTTCGACATCTGCGTCGGTGAACACCTCTTCATGCATCTTGGTGCAGTAGATGCAGCCGCGCTGTTCGAAGATCACCATCAAACGCTTACCTTCTGCATTCGCCTCGTCCAGATCCTCGCGCAGGTCCTTGAACGTGGTGCGCAGCCAGTCGGGTTTGTGCAGCCCGTCGTCGCCAAGCTCTACGGCCAGCGATGGCAAGGTCAGCGCCAGAAAAGCGACAACAATAGCCAAAATCCGCATATCGATCCTCCCTTAGCCTAAATTCAGAAAGCCCGGAAACATGTCGATCATGAACTGGGCGATGTAATTGACCGAATTGGTGGCGATGAGTACCGCGAAAAGAATCAGCATCGCCCCCATCACCTTCTCCACATGGCCAAAATAGCGGCGGTTACGCGCCATCCATTTCAGGAACGGTTTGGCGAACAGGGCTGCGACCACGAAAGGCAATGTCATCGACAGACCGTAAACCGCCAGCAATAAACCGCCCTGCAACAGGCTTTCCTGCATCGAGGCCACCATCAAGATCGCGGCCAACGCGGGCCCGACGCAGGGCGTCCAGCCAAAGCCGAAGGCCAATCCCATGACATAGGCACCGATGATGGTTGAGGGTTTGGCCGTGCTCTCGATCCGCGCCTCGCGGTACAGAAAGGGAATGCGCAAAACACCCAGGAAATGCAGGCCAAAGACCAGCAGAACCGCCGCTGAAACATAGGATAAAGGTTCGCGGTAACTGCGGAATGCCTGCCCAAGCGCGGTCGCGCCAAGTCCGAGCAGAACAAAAATCGTGGTCACACCGAGTGCGAAAAAAACTGCTGAAACAAAGATTCGTTTTTGCGCGCCGGGTGCAATCTCGCCGTCGCCCCGAAGCTCCGCCATGGATATTCCGGCCATGTAACTCAGGTAAAAGGGCACCATCGGCAAGATGCATGGGGACAGAAAGGACAGGAGCCCCGCCAAGACCGCACCGTATAGGGACACATCGAACACAGCCCGCGGCCTCCTGACATCTTGTCACATCAACATATTCAATTTATGTTATTTGAAACTGGAAAGGTCAATGGCGATGCATTCCCGGATATCGGCTTTTCTGCTCGCATCGGTTTTGGGGCTGGCAGCGATCGCTGTTCAAGCTGCCGAATTGCTCATGATTGAAGAGGATGGCTGCATTTGGTGCGCCCGCTGGAACAGCGAAATCGGCCCGATCTATCCTCTGACGCTCGAAGGCAAGGTAGCCCCACTTCGCCGCGTCGATATCCGTGACGCACCGCCACCCGGCATTTCACTCAAGTCACCCGCCGCCTTCACCCCGACATTCGTCCTGATAGAAAACGGTGCCGAGATCGGCCGTATTGAAGGTTATCCGGGCGAGGATTTTTTCTGGGGACTCTTGGGTGTTTTGATGCGCCAGCTTCCCCGCAACACAGTACCGGAGGTTACAGGATTATGAAGCAGCTTGTTCTTGCAGCGACGATGGCAGCCCTGCCCCTTTGCGCCACAGCACAGGATGATGCGCTTGTGGAATTTCAATCGCTCCGCCCCATGTTGGCAATGGAACTCGCCGTGGCGACCATGCAGGCCTGTCAGGCCGAAGGTTATCAGGTCGGCGTTTCCGTGGTTGATCGCTTCGGTGTGGAGCAGGTTTTTATCCGCGACCGTTTTGCCGGTCCGCACACCAATGAAACCGCCTTCCGCAAAGCCTGGACTGCCGTGAGTTTCCGAACCGACACACTCAGCCTTGCCGAGGCGACCGCCCCCGGCACCATATCCTCCGGCATTCGCCAGATTTCGCTGGCGCTGCCCCTCGGCGGTGGTGTGATGATAGAGGTCGCAGGTGCGCTGGTCGGCGGCATCGGCGTCTCGGGTGCCCCCGGCCCCGACATTGACGACCGTTGCGCAAGGGCCGGTTTGTCGGCTATCGAAGAAAAACTTCCGCTTTGAGGCAATAACAATGGCACTTCCCGTCTTCGATATCTCAATGTCTGAGGATGATCTGGACAAGATCGCCAAAAAGGCAGAAGCGGCTTCCAGCTTTCTCAAGGCCATCAGCCATGAAGGGCGGCTGATGATCCTCTGTCACCTGACCACCGGTGAAAAATCCGTGACCGAACTGGAAAACCTGCTTTCTGCCCGTCAGGCCGCTGTATCGCAACAACTCGCCCGGCTCCGCTTCGAGGGCTTCGTGTCTGCCCGGCGCGACGGCAAGGCGATTTACTACAGTCTCGCCGACGACCGAACCAAGCGTGTGCTGGAAGTGGTCTATGATCTCTTCTGCGGTGATGAGGCGAACACCTAGAAACCATTCGCGAAAGGGCAAAGACGATGGATGCTTTGGCCGGTACCACCCTGATTGCGTGCGTCGGGTTCTTTGGTGGCATCCTTCTTGGGCTAGCTGCGCGGCTGGGCCGTTTTTGCACATTGGGCGCGATCGAGGATCTGCTTTATGGTGGCAGCGATACACGGCTTCGGATGTGGGGTGTCGCCCTCGGCACGGCCATTCTTGGCACCTTCGGGCTGATGGCGGCAGGGCTTCTTGACCCGGCGCAGACCTTCTACCT
>JAOUMG010000674.1 GCA_029881635.1 Paracoccaceae bacterium
GCCATTGGTATCGGCGTGATGATCTGGCCGAGCCTTCAGGAACAGAAAAATGCGCTTAAACCGGCAGCACCGACCTTGTCTGAGACCGCTGCGTTGAACGAGGAAACCAGAAACCGAACCGAAGTCGCGGCAGGCCTTGCACAAGTGGGCGAAGACGATCAGTTGGAAGAATTCAGCGCCGATATCGCACAACCCTCTATCGAACCGAATGTTGTTGGTTCTGTTGCAAGTCCGGTCGAATTCGCCGCGAAAACCGAAGCGCAGTCTCGCGCGCAAACCACCTTTGCCCCGGCAACACCGCCCGCTTCCGCAAATGAGATGCCGGTAGGCCGCCAACTCGCACAACAGCCGTCGGATATGATGGCTGGCGCTCTCTTTGATGGTGCGTCAGGCAGCGCCTCCGCCGATATGATCTTACCTGAAGCTGTAATAGTCCAACCTGAGGCCGAGTTTGTACCGCTTCCTGAATCCAACACCGAAACCTACGCCAATGAGGCCCCCAATCCGGTAAAGATCGTGGCCGAAGAGCCCGTTTCCACCTTTTCCATCGATACCGACACCGCTTCGTGGTCCGTCATCCGCTCATCGTTGACCAACGGATACCTGCCCCAGGCCGAGGCTGTGCGGATCGAGGAAATGGTGAATTACTTCCCTTACGACTACACCGCCCCAGATGCGGGCGAGGCACCTTTTCGCGCCGCTGTCAGTCTCTTTCAGACGCCCTGGAATGCAGAAACCCAGCTTCTACGCATCGGTTTGCAGGGTGAACTGCCAGCCCTTGAGAACCGCCCTCCTCTCAACCTCGTCTTTCTGATCGATACATCAGGGTCGATGCAGGACGCCAATAAACTGCCTTTGCTGAAGCAATCCTTCCGGCTGATGCTGGGCGAATTGCGCCCCGAGGACCGCGTTGCCATCGTCACCTATGCCGGCTCTGCAGGTCTTGCACTGGAACCGACGGCTGCAGCAGACCGTGCCACGATCCTTGCCGCGCTGGACAGGCTCGACGCCGGTGGGTCGACTGCCGGACAGGCGGGATTGCAGCAGGCCTATCAGGTGGCCGAATCCATGACCAAAGATGGCGATGTGACCCGGATCCTGCTGGCCACGGACGGCGATTTCAACGTCGGTATCTCTGACCCGGACGCCTTGTCGGACCTCATCGCCAAGAAGCGCGACAGCGGCACTTATCTCTCCGTCCTCGGCTTTGGTCGCGGCAATCTCGACGATACGACAATGCAGACGCTTGCCCAGAACGGCAACGGAACGGCGGCCTATATCGACACGCTCAGCGAGGCGCAGAAGGTGCTGGTTGACCAGCTATCCGGCGCTCTTTTCCCAATCGCCGACGACGTGAAGATCCAGATCGAGTTCAACCCCGCCGCCGTCGCCGAATACCGGCTGATCGGCTACGAAACCCGTGCCCTCGCACGCGAAGACTTCAATAACGACAAGGTTGACGCGGGCGAGATTGGCGCAGGCCATCAGGTCACCGCGCTTTACGAGGTGACAGCCGTTGGCAGCCCAGCCCGGTTGAGCGATCCGCTGCGCTACGGCCAACCGGTCTTCAACGGCGATGCCGCAGAACTCGGTTTTCTCAAACTTCGCTACAAGCAGCCTGGGGCGGCGGCGTCAACGCTCATCGAAACCCCGATTCCGATCGCCTCGGGCGAGGCCGATAACGATGCCCGCTTTGCCGCCGCCGTTGCCGGAATGGGCCAGCTTCTGTCAGAACCGAAATATCTGGGCGATTGGGGCTGGGACGATGTCATCGCGCTGGCCAACGGGGCAAAGGGCGCCGATCCATTCGGTTATCGCGCCGAAGCTGTGCAACTCATGCGCCTGGCCGAAAGCCTGAATAACTGAAGCTTCCAACGGCTACCAGCAAGGCCCCAGATCTTTTTCCGGGGTCTTCTGACGTTGCAGGCATTGGAATCTCTTGCCCGGCACTGCCGGATGTGATCCTTGCGCGCTGTGATTTGGCGGCGCAGATTGGCAGGTATCGGCCAGGGGGAGAAACGACATG
>JAOUMG010000675.1 GCA_029881635.1 Paracoccaceae bacterium
AAATCATCGAGGCGAGTGCTGCGAATACCCGCACATGGCCGACCCGGCGGATCATGCTCGGCGTCATTTGCGATCCAAACAGGAACCCGAGGAAATATGCCGCCATGACGTAGGACATCTGGCTGGTGGTGAAACCTTCGATGCCACCACGAATACCCAACAGGGTACCTTGCATGCCGTTGCCCAGCATCAACAACAACATACCCAGCAATAGCGCCCAGGAACTGCGCAACACGGTAAGCATTCAGGTTCGTCCTTTGGTCAGTCAGTGCCCGTATCTGCCTAAGTCCCGCGTGCTGCAGGTCAGGTCCCGACAGGCGAGATGTCGAATGCGCCCTATGGCACCAGAAGCGACGCATCGCCATAGGAAAAAAACCGGTACTTTTCCTTAACGGCGTGGGCATAGACCCGTTGCATCCTGTCTTTACCCATAAGTGCCGAAACCAGCATCAAAAGAGTCGATTTTGGCAGATGAAAATTGGTCATCAAGGCATCGGTCACGCGAAATTTATATCCGGGATAGATGAAAATATCGGTTGGGCCCTGCCACGGGTACATATTGCCATCTGAGTCCGCCGCACTTTCAATCAACCTCAGTGCCGTGGTGCCCACCGGAATGATCCGTCCCCCCGCGGCTTTGGTCGCGTTGATTTCATCGGCTGCCGCGGCGGTCACCTCGCCCCACTCCGCGTGCATTTTATGCGTGGTCACGTCATCGACCTTGACCGGCAGAAAAGTACCTGCACCGACATGCAGGGTGACATGGGTGAAGCTTACTCCCTTTGCGGCCAGCGCGGCCAACAGTTCATCGTCAAAGTGCAAGGAGGCCGTGGGCGCGGCAACCGCGCCCGACACGCGCGCAAAGACAGTTTGATAATCCGTATTGTCCTGCGCATCCGGCGCGCGAAGTGCGGCAATATATGGCGGTAAGGGCATGTTGCCCGCCTCGGTCAGGGCTGCATCGAATTCATCACCGGTCAGGTTGAAGCGTACGTACATCTGACCGCCGTCAATTCGAAGGACCTTGGCGGAAAGTTGAGGTGAAAAGATGATCGTCTCGCCTTCCTTCAATTTACGCAATGGTTTGGCCAGCGCAGCCCAATCGCCGTTGGCACCCGGTTCGAGCAAAGTGACTTCAATTCTGGCTTCCACCTCACCCTGCCCAGTTTCGCGCCGGCGTACGCCTGTCAGGCGCGCTGGTATGACACGGGTGTTGTTCAGCACCAATCGGTCACCGGGCTGAAACAGATCCACAAGATTGCGGACATGAAGGTCGCGCAACTTATCACCTTCAACGACCAATAGACGCGCGGCACTGCGTGGCTTTACCGGGCGCGTCGCTATCAGCCCTTCGGGTAGATCAAAATCGAAATCCGAAAGCTTCATGGGGCCAGCTTGGGTGGGTTGCTGCGGAACAGTTCACGGAACATGCCGGGGGTCAGTATGGACAAGGGGTTGACGCTGACCCTGGGTGACGCCGACGGACCGGAGAGTTGATAGTTAAAACCAAAAAGCCCCTCACCTTTCTTCGAGAAAATCTGACCGATGCCGTTAAGGGCATAGATCGGCGAAATGGTCCCGCGCAGATCAATGATCCCGGCGGTTGTCTGGTAAACGCCTGCCGCCGATATCCCGAGCGATGCTCCGACCGCAGAACCGCGGGTAATCTCAACTGCCGAAGGGGTCAGTCTGAATTCGCCTGTCACGTTGGAAAAGAGTATGCCAGGCCCGCTTAACTGGGACAAAAGCCCCACGACAGATATCGCATCAAGCATTCCGGCCAGCACCGGTGCATCAACAACGCGAATCTGGCTGATTGCGACATTGCCGGAGTAATGACCCGGACGGTCGGTTGGCCGCATCGACAGATCGAGTATACCGCCACGCCCCCGTTCAAAAATACCGGCGGCCTTCATCACCCTGCCGGCATCTTGCGACTGAATGCGAAAGCCCGACCGTTCCCCAAATGGCGCAACCGTCCCGCGTATCGGGGCTTCACCGTTCAGATTGGCAACAA
>JAOUMG010000676.1 GCA_029881635.1 Paracoccaceae bacterium
GTGCATTCTTTGATTTTCGGACTGACTGCGGCACTGGCCTGGGGCATTCATGATGTCTGCATTCGCTATGTCAGTCAGCGCATGGCTATTCTGCCGATGATGGCCGTGATTCTCGGCTCCGGGTTGCTGGTCATGTTGCCCTTCGTACTGATTTTGGGCGATTGGTCGTTACTGACCTGGCACGGCACATCTCTCGCCATCATCGCGGGGCTGATCTATGTCTGCGCGGGATACGGGCTCTATCAGGCATTCGCCATCGGTCCGGTGCGGCTGGTGGCCCCGATTGTCGCTGCTTTTCCGGTGCTGTCCCTGTGCTGGGCCGCAATACAGGGCCAACCCCCGACGCTGGCGCAGAGCCTGGCGGTCTTGGCGATCATTGGCGGCGTGATCGTCATAGCCGTCCTTTCGGATGAAACAGAGGAGGCGGCGGGCGGGCGCAACGCTGCGATTTTCTGGGCGGTCATCTCATCTACCGCTTTCGCGGTGACATTCGCGCTGGGTCAGGCGGCCGAAAAGGCAGGGGGGGGGCTGCCTGCCCTGACCATCACACGCGGTGTCGCCATCGCCTTGGTTCTGACACTGATCGCGATACGCCGCCCTGCTTTGCCCGGGCGTAGCGGCCCGTGGAAACTGCTGATCACGATGGGCTGCCTTGACGCATTGGCGCTGGGACTGGTGCTGACCGCAGGCAGCCTTCCACACCCAGAATTCGCCGCTGTCACATCGTCGATTTTTGGCATGGTGACGATCCTTCTGGCCTGGGCCTTCCTGAAAGAACGTGTGGCCCCATTGCAATGGGGTGGCGTGCTTATGGTTTTTTCCGGAATCGGGTATCTGGCGCTTTGAGCATTTCGCCTCAGCTCCGCCAGGCAAACCAGATCGCAATCCCCGCAAGTGCCAACGATAATATCCGTCGGGCGATCATACTGCGATAGGGATCTTCCAGAAATGCGCGGGCAAACCCGGCCAGGGTCACAATTCCCGCGTGGATGGCCGTCGCCACAAAGACATAGATCATCGACAGCGTTATGGTTTCAAGCTGCACCGCCCCGCCAGGATCGACAAAACCCGGCAATACGGCGACATAGAAAACGGCGGCCTTCGGGTTCAGCAGATTGGTGATTAGCCCGCGGCGGAAATAACGCGACAGACTTGACCCTAAAGGCGCATGTTCCACCCGTTCATCCGCACCGCGCCAACCATCCCAAGCCAACCACAGGAGATACCCTACCCCGCCCCAGCGCAATGTCTGATAGAGCAGCGGCGAAGCATTGATCGCCGCGGCCAATCCCAGCGCTGCGGCGATGCCGACAACCCCAAGCCCGATGGCAACGCCAGCGACGGCAGCATAACCGGGCCTACGGCCCTCGGACGCCGCCACGATCGCCAGATAAGCCATATTGGGCCCCGGCGTGAGTTCGATCACAGCTGATGTCAGTGCAAAGGCCGCGATGGCATCGGGTGCAAGGCCTAACAAAGCTTCCATTTGGTTTATGCCCGCCAGGACCAGAATGCAGGCAGGCAATTTGCGCCCATGCTGCCCGGTTTGCACATGTTCATCACACCCACTTGGCCAATGGTGGCAGGCTCATTAAAACCGCGTTCGCGTCATGTCCGGTTTCCAGCCCAAACTTGGTTCCCCGGTCGTAGACAAGGTTGTATTCGGCATACAAACCCCTGTGAATAAGTTGCTTTTCTCGCTCCACTTCGCCCCAGGGAGTATCACGGCGTCGTTCGACCAGTGGCACGAAAGCTGGCAGAAAAGCCCGGCCTACAGCTTGCGTAAAAGCAAAATCCGCCTGCCAGTCGCCGGTGTTGAGGTCGTCATAGAAAATCCCCCCTACGCCCCGCGCCCGGCCACGGTGGGGGACGAAAAAATACTCATCCGCCCAGCTTTTGAATTTTGGATAATACCCGGGGTCATGGGCGTCACAGGCCGCGGCCAAGACCGAATGGAAATCAGAGGTGTCATCCGCGTATTCGATACACGGGTTGAGGTCGGACCCACCCCCAAAC
>JAOUMG010000070.1 GCA_029881635.1 Paracoccaceae bacterium
ATTGACTATGATTGTGCGCTGCACCCGGGCATCATCCGAAGCAGCGAAGGCTTGTTTCAGGCTCGCACAAAACGCGGGAGTGTCGAAAATTATATGACTGCCGAACTCGGCAGGCAGGCCTGTGATCGGTTCCCGATTGTCCGAATTAGAAGCCCGCGCCACCGAAGCTCCTCGGGGCCGGATCGATCACCACGACCTGGCTGTTCTGGATTTGCGCCACGGCCAGTCCGCGCTGATTGGTTCCATCCGAACGGAGCCGGAAAACGCCCGTGACACCTGCAAATCCCGCACCTTGGGTCAGGGCCGAGGCCGATAGCGCATCGGCATTTCCCTGTTTGACCAAGGCGCCAATGGCGGCAATGCCGTCATAGGCAAGCCCGGCAATCGGGTGCGGTCCTTCGCCATAGGTTGCCAGAAACCGTGACTGGAATTGCGCAGTCAGGCCCGGGTCGGGCATCGCGAACCAGCCGTTCTGAACCCCGGGCATAGCCAGCGTTGCCTGTGGAATATCCCAGCGTGTCAGACCGATATACTGGACAGACGTGTTGCTGATTCCTGCTTCGGGCAAAAGCTGTGCCAGCAGCGGCAGCGCACCGGCGGTGTCGGCGGTAAAAACCATACTGTCAGCCGCGTTGGCACGAACGGATGACACGATCTGGGGCACCGCATTCACGACGCCCTGCTGCGAAAACTCATATGTCTCTGTGCCGACAACCGAAGCACCGGACCTTGCCGCCGCCGACCGGATGGCACTCAGCCCCAGTTGCCCGGCCGTATTATTGTCATGCACGACCATCATTCGGCCCTTGCCCTGACGTGCGGCATAGCTGACCAGACGGTTGGCGGTATTCTCGAATGTATGGCCAAGCACGAATACGTTGCCGCCGGCGATCTCGGTATTATTGGAAAATGACAGGACGTTGACGCCGCTTTGTGCAACCGCGACGCCTACAGCGTTCGCCGACTGGGCAAAAACCGGTCCGAGAATGATCTTGGCCCCCTCATCGACCGCCCGGCGGGCGACAGTTGCGTTGGATCCGGTGTCTGATCCGGCATTGTAGACGCGCAGATCAATCTTGACACCGTCCAGATCGGCGATCGCCATTTCCGCGGCCTGTCGCAGGTTTCGCGCCAGCACATCGTCGCCGGGATTGCCTGAACCACCGGGTAGAATCAGTGCTACGGCAACCGGCGCCCCTGGCGTGACCGACCCGCCGCCGCCGATTGGGTCACAGGCAGAAAGCATGAATGCACCTGCCAAAGCAGCGATAGTGGTCAATGCCTTGCGGCGGTTCCTTAAAACGGCGAACATGGGACAGCCCTCACTTCTACAACGGACCCGAAACCGGGCGCACAAAACGGTGCGACATTATGCGTAACGCCGTGCGAAGTAAACGCAAGTGCCATTAGGAACACAATGACCGGCCAGCATCAGCCTATCGCCCCCGGGCTTTATTTCGTTTCCACGCCAATCGGTGCTGCGCGCGATATCACCCTTAGGGCACTCGATATTTTCAGCAGTGCTGATATCCTTGCCGCGGAAGATACCCGTACCTTGCGGCATCTTCTGGATATCCACGCGGTGACGCTGGGTGACAGGCCGATCTGGGCTTATCACGACCACAACGGCGAAAAGGTGCGCCCGAAAATTCTGAACGCTCTGGCGGAAGGAAAATCGGTGGCCTATGCGTCAGAGGCCGGTACACCACTGGTGGCGGACCCCGGATACCAGCTCGGTCGTGCCGCGATAGAGGCGGGTCACAAGGTTATCGCGGCACCCGGCGCATCGGCGGTTCTGGCCGCGTTAACGGTGTCGGGGCTGCCATCCGACCGGTTCATGTTTGCAGGCTTCGCCCCGACAACCGCCGCCGCCCGCCGCCAATGGTTGAACGATCTGTCGAAGATACAGGCCACGCTGATCCTCTACGAATCCCCAAAACGTCTTCAGGCTTTGTTAAGTGCTTTGGAGGAATGTTGCGGGGCTGACAGGCAGGCCGTCATCTGCCGCGAACTGACCAAGAAATTCGAAGAGGTCACTCGCGGCACCCTTCCGGAACTGCGCGCGGCCTATGCGGGCCGGACTGTCAAAGGAGAAATCGTGGTGCTGTTGGACCGCGCCCGCGGAATGGTTACCAACACCGCCAGCGTCGAGGCTGCCCTGCAGGAGGCGTTGAAGAGCATGTCGGTCAAGGATGCCGCCGCGATGGTTGCCGAGGCACTGGGCCTGCCGCGCCGACAGGTGTACCAGATTGCCCTGAAGCTGGGTGACGATACGTGACCGGTGCGGTTTCCTACCATGGTGGCCGCGTTGCCGAAGACCAGGTTGCGGCCCATTATCAACGCCTTGGCATGACAATTGCCGCCAGCCGCTGGCGCGGTCAGTCCGGCGAAATCGACCTGATCGCCCGTTCGGGCGCCACGGTGATCTTCATAGAAGTTAAACGGGCAGAGAATTTCGCCATTGCCGCTGAACGCCTGTCACAAAGACAGATGGCACGGATATATGGTGCGGCCAGCGAATTTGTTGCCAATGAACCCCTTGGCCAGAATACCGATATGCGCTTTGACGTCGCGCTGGTTGATGGAGAAGGCCGGATAGAGATCATCGACAACGCGGCCTCCTACTAGAGTCTGATCCAAAAAAAATCCGGCGCGGATACCCAGATCAATTGCCGACGAATGCCGTCTGTTTCGTGCGAGGTCGGATTGCATCTGGCTTGCGGCTGCGCCATTTAAGGTGCTGAAGCGGCATCGCGGGGATAAGCATGACACTAAAGGTTGCAATCCAGATGGATCCGATCGGCCCGATCAATATCGAGGCGGATTCGACCTTTCGCATCGCCTTCGAGGCGCAAGAGCGCGGGCACCAGCTTTTTTACTATACCCCCGATCGCCTGGCCTATAGCGAAGGCCGCATTCTGGCGCAGGGTTGGCCGCTGGAGTTGCGCCGTGAGAAAGGCAATCACTTCACCCTTGGGGAGGAGACTGAGGTCGACCTCGGCGACTGGGATGTTGTCTGGCTGCGCCAGGACCCGCCCTTTGACATGAGCTACATCACCAACACCCACCTTTTGGATATGATCCATCCCAAGACGCTGGTGGTGAATGACCCGTTCTGGGTGCGCAACTATCCCGAAAAGCTACTGGTTCTGAACTTTCCACACCTGACGCCGCCGACGCTCATCGCCCGCGATCTGGCGACAATCCGCGCCTTCAAGGCGCATCACGGCGATATCATCCTCAAGCCGCTCTACGGCAATGGCGGGGCAGGCGTGTTTCGGCTGGACCCCAATGACCGCAATCTTGCCTCGCTGCATGAGCTGTTTGTCGGCATCAACCGTGAACCGTTGATTGCACAGAAATTCGTGCCTGACGTGGCCAAGGGCGACAAGCGGATCATTCTGGTCAACGGCGAACCCGTCGGCGCCATCAACCGGGTACCGGCCGCGGGTGAAACGCGGTCGAACATGCATGTCGGCGGGCGACCTGAAAAGGTCGGACTGACCGAGCGCGACCGCGAAATCTGCGCCGCTATCGGCCCCACGCTGCGCGAAAAGGGTCAGATATTTGTCGGCATCGACGTGATCGGCAACTGGCTGACCGAAATCAACGTGACCTCACCCACCGGTATTCAGGAATTGGAACGGTTCGACGGCACCAATACCGCCGCCAAAATCTGGGAAGTGATCGAAGCGAAGCGGGCAGGGCGGTAAGCGCCCTGAGCAGCGGCTGAAGAAGCAGGGGGTGGAAACGGTCCTCCGCTACCATCGCCCCCACACTCCCTTGACGCCTTGCGGGAAGGCCTTCGGGCCGAGCAGGTGGTTGAGGCGTCCGGCGATTTCGACCTCGACGCCACCCTTTCGATTTGGGTCGCGTGAGACGGTGACCGTGTCGACCAGTTCGCGCATGGCCTGCGCGGGCTCGGTGTCGCCAGACCGGATGCCCTTGGCGAGTGCGGCCTGAAGATCAGCAAGATGATGCTCACAGCGTTTGAGAGTCGCCGGGTGTAGTGAGATGACTTCGGGAGGCTCCGGCGCCACCTCCAGTTCTGCGCGCAGTCGTGTCTGTTCTTCTTGAAGCGCCAGCATCTTTGTTTCGAGTTGCTGGATGACAGCTGAGCCGTCGCAGAACGCGTCAACAAGGCGAGCAAGCTCGCGTTCGATTGTGGCAAGCCGGTTCTCGATTCTGGTTCTCCCTTTGACTGAGTCGGCAGCGAGGCGCTTCCGTTCGTTACGGTAGGTGCGGACGTACTCGGCGATCACTTCGGGATGCCTTAGCTCGGAGCGAAGTCCGGAGAGCACTGCTTGCTCTATCCGGTCGAGATAGAAGGTCTGCGGATTTGGACAGGAACGGCTCTCGCTGTGGGCCGAACACCTTACGCGGATGCGACCGCTACGATCCTTCCCATTGGTCGACATACCCGCGCCGCACGCCGCGCATCTTAGAAGACCCGAGAGGAGGTGGCGGGGCCGTCTACGGTCCCGAGGCGAAGCGAATTATCGTTCTACCTTCCTCTTTCCGGCCGCCTCGAACACACCGGGCGCGAGGATCGCCAACTCTGGCACCTCGGCAACCACCCATTCCTCGGGCGGGTTGGGCCTAGAGGCGCGCCGTCCTGTGTCGGGGTCCTTGACCATGCGGACCCGGTTCCAGACCTGGCGCCCATCATAGAGAGGGTTTTGCAGGATGCCGTTGCCGCGCGCCGCGTTGCCATTGATCGTTGATGCGTTCCAACGCGAACCACGCGGCGGCGCAATGCCTTCAACGTTCAGACCGCGTGCAATGTCTCGGGGCGACATGCCGGCCAGATACTCACAGAAGATGCGCCGAACGACATCCGTTTCAGCGTCGACGATCAGCCGCGCACCAACTCGGCCCGGCACTGCTTCGTATCCGTAGGCCAATCCGCCGGGACTGCGTCCTTCCTTAGCACGCCCCGTCATCCCGCGCCTGATCTTAAGGACGTTGTCCTCGCGGTAGAACTGGCCCACCAGACCGCGCAACCCGACTAGTACTGTACTCGCAACACCTTCATGAACGGCGCGGATTTCGATGCCGAGAAAAGAAAGGCGTTTGTGCAGTCCCGCCAAGTCTTCCATGTCCTGCGACAAGCGGTCTAGCGCTTCGACGATCGCAATGTCGAAGCTCCCTTGTCGCGCGGCATCGAGGAGATCGAGCAAGCCGCCGCGGCCGAGCACCGAAACCTCTGACTGCGCTGCATCCTGATAGGTAGCCACGACCTCCAGTTCCTCGCGCTCGGAGTACGTTTGACTAAGCGCGACCTGATCCTCGATGGATCGCTCGCTTTGCAGGTCGGTTGAATATCGCGCGTAGATCACTGCCCGCTTCCCGTCATTCGGTTCAGTCTCGGAATTCGCGTTCATGATCTTCCCTCGCCGCCTGCCGGGCCAGTGCTCGGGCCAGTTTCAGGATCGCCGGGAATTGGCGTTCGCGCAAGGTTGCTGATGAGGATAGGTGGCTTGCCGCACCTTTTTCAGAACCCATCCGCGCCATCGAGAAGGGGCGTTCGGTTTCGCGTGAATGCTGTGGCCGCTTTGACATGGCGTCAGCATGCCGCCCAATCGCGGGCGCTCTAAGAGCGTTCAGGCGGTCGTCGCGCCGGAGCGCGGTAAAACAGGTGATCTGCGGCCCAGAGGAAATCGCGGGCCGCGGGTCTGTCTGGCAACCACAATGACCGCAAGATAAAAGAGACGCGGCACGACATGCCTAGGTAGTTGATTTTGTTTCAATAATCGCACGGCTACTCCCCAACCCCTACCGCTTGAAAGCACCTAGCTGTCTAGTTTTGCATTGAAAATGACACCGCAAACGGTGCCGATCCAGGATATGCTGCTGAAATAGTCGTTCAATATCAGTGTGTTAGCCGCATTTCCGTCGCATAGCCTGATAAGGTGCGGCGGAAATTAGCCCGTCACAACGACTGCTTGAGTGCCAAATGCGGCAATTCTTTTACCTCGCGCTCTTCGGTTGCTGACGAAATGCGACCGACCTGCGGTGTCGAATAGTCTGTTTTCGCCGCGTCTTGCTTGCCACAAATGAGCAGAGGGACGCCCCGGACCTGAACTCGGAGTGAACGTATTCAGTCCGCGCCCCGCCAACACCGATTTCCGCGCTTCGAGGCGTTTACCATCTCAGATTCAGGAAGTGGGACACCTCTGCCTCGCCAGCCTCGTTGCCGGAAAGCTTGGTCGAAATCGTCCCTAACCCGTTCAGGACTTCGCGTTCGCGACCGATGCCAATGCTGATGCTGCGCTCCTGATCCGTTACCTCTGCGTCGAGGCCCAGTTGCCAGTCAACGTTGCGAGTCGGATCATAGCGTGAAAAATTGATCCGCCCTCCGAGACCACATTCGGTGTCCGATCCGTCGAAATCGCTGTCGCAGAACAACCTCGGTGTCACCACCAATTCGTCGGACTGTTCCAGATCGTCACCTTCGCGATCGGCGAAACTGGTTATGAAGGAGGTTTCGACATACCCGCGGAAACCGATCACCGGGTCGATCTGGACGGTTCCGGATTGCGTCGCACCAAGACCGGAAGCCGTGACATCTGCATCGCTTGCGACACCGGCACCTATATCGAAACCGATCTTGGGTCGGACCTCTATCGAGTCTCTTTCAATCACACCAGTCAGGCCGACACCGGCAAACAGTCCGGCATAGAGATAGCTCCCCTCGGCCGTTGTTGCCGGGTCAAACGCCAAGTCAAACGTGTGCACCCCAAAGCTACCGGCCGCATAGAAGTTTGAATAGAAGCCGATCTCGTGCGCGCGCGCGCCATAGAAACCAGCGTTGACACCAACGCCGTTGATGTATCCATCAGCATCGCCTTGGACATCAGTTCGGGACAGGTAACCTCCCCAGAAACGGCCATTCAGTCGATCAAATCCGATCTGCCTTTCACGAGCGATGGTGAAACTCAGCATGCCTTGCGTGCCAAGGTCATCGTTCTCGGTTACTCTGAATTCACCCCGAGTGATCCTGCGCTCGGAAGTGTTGCAGTCGAATGTCTCGCCGCCGAAGGTGCCCGCGGTATTCAGCCCGTTTTCGCCAAACTCGAAACCGCCATCCACGTCGAACGCCTCGACAGTACCGCAGCGCTGGCTCTGTGAGACCGAGCCGTTCAAACCATCGATCGCGACAAACTCGACCCGTCTGTTGGCCGCACGACCGGCTGCCGTGCCGTTGTCGGCAATTGGACGGCGCTCGCCGTACCCCACTCCGACCAGGCGGTCCGAGCGAACGCCCCGGTTGACGAGGGCAATCTTTACCGAATTCACACGGGCCTGGCTTAGAGCAATGTTGTAGGCGTCGCTGCCGCGGCTGTCGGTGTGTCCGGCGATTTCAAACCGGCTCTGCGGGCAGGTCGACAAGGCTTCGAGGATCTCGTCCAGAACCGGTTCGCTCTCCGGCAAGATGACCGCACTCGCAGTGGCGAAGTTGAGATCGTTTTCTTTGAGAATCCCACGAATAGCAGGCGCACACTGGGTGCCGCGGCTGTCGATCAGCCGATCAAGCGCCTCGCCGGACAATGCAGAGAAACTGCGAGATTGGTTTGAAATTGTTGCGGCTAGGTCTTCTTCCAGAATGGACGACAACTCCTCTCTGATTTCATCCAGAGGCGATACATCGACAATGACGGTGGCGGTGGCGGTGTCGCAGTTGGCCGGGTTGAGGGCCTCGCAGATCGTGTAGGGGAAGCTGTAGGTCCCGGCGGTGGTGCCGGCGGCGACGGTGAGCGTGCCGTC
>JAOUMG010000071.1 GCA_029881635.1 Paracoccaceae bacterium
GAACCGCTTCCTCCATCAAGGGTATCCGCCCCAGTGCCACCAATCAGCGTGTCGTTGCCCGACCCGCCATCGAGCCAGTCGTTGCCAGAATTGCCATTCAGAACATTGTTAGCGCTGTTGCCTAACAATACGTCATTTCCGCCGCCAGTCGTGCCGTTTTCAATCACTGTTCCTCGAGCGATTATAAGGTTTCCGACAAGGCCGTAGACATTCGAAATGGCCTCTTGGTTCAAATCTAGCAACTGGTTGGCACCGGTGCCGCTGACATTGATGGTATCGATTCCATTGCTGTCGGCAATTGTGAACGCAACATCATCGCCGAAATAATGTGCAGCATTGGTATCGCCGTCGAAAACATATCCGAACAGTTCGCCCAGATACCCGCCGATATTGGAGTTCACGCCATAAACGGAATTGCCAGCGTGAATGTTGGTATTGGTTCCGTAGAGGTTCTGAATCGCAATGATATCGGCGATCATCGGGGTGGCTGTATAGGCGTAGTCCGCCACAATCGAACTGTTATCCGTCTGGCTAAAATAGGACATCAGCGTCGCTTGCCAGCTGTCATTAGTGTAGTGATTGTCGATACCGTAAAAGGCGTTGCCGTTGTAATTTCCCGCATGGCCAAGCCCCAACGCGTGGCCGATTTCATGCATATACGTCTGGAATGAATAGCTATCCAACGTGGTGCCGGAAGTGGTTAGCCAAGAGGTGCTGACATTGACTGTGGCCGATGTGATGGTGCTACCGCTGGTTATAAAGTTGGCAAAGGCACCCGATTGACTGTCGTCGAAGGTGATGCTGGCCGAACCGCTTGTTTCAAAGAAATTGATGCCGGTGATATCCGACCACGCCTCAAGTGCTGTCCGGGCAAGATATTGACCTTCAGCCGTCAGACCCAGCAGGTTGACGGTCAGAGTGCCACCGGGACCGACGGCAAATGCCTGGCTGCTACCGCCCCAATAGCCGTTGGTGAGCTGGTTTGCGATCTGATCCAGCGTGTAGGTCGGTGTCGGCACGGCGGCAGTGACCCCCACGATATACGATCCGGAGTTACTGCCATAAGCACCGGCATCGATGTAATATGTTCCTGTAGTCGTCGCCGTGAAGGTAATGCTTGAATTAAAAGTGCCGCCAAAATCATCGTTCTGAGCGATGAGATTTCCAGATGCATCACGCAACGCCAGAAGCGTATCGGGCAAAGAAAGGCCTGTCTGTGTGAATGTGTACGCTGAACCAGCGGTAAGCGTGATAGCCACCCAGTCATGATCGCCAGCACTGCTGATTGTCCCGGTAAACGTATCGCCGACAGTCATGGAATAGGCCGTTCCCGTGTTTGCGGCAGCGTCGGAAGTCTCGCTCAGCGCGGCAAACAGCGGTCCGGAGCCGAATTCGCCGGAAACAGAGGGGATCAGTGTGTTTTCAGTCTGGGGCATTTGAATAATCCTGACTTAGATTGCAATAAGCATCAAAGGGGTGGTTGGTTTTCGGCCCAAAGGGCATCGACCAAAGATTTGTACATCGTCGGTGACAGGCGCGCGTCTACGACAGTCATCGTCAGAGTATTGGATTTGCTCTGCTCACCCTGTCGCCAGGTGAATTCCGCTGTAATTCGGTCGGCGGTCGACTTCAGTGAGACCGAGGTGACATTTAGCTTTAGCATCAGGGTATCGGCGGTCGCTGGGATGCGGTCGCGGATGATCGGGCGCGAAGGGGCAGCTTCGATGATGCGTTCGGCAATCGCCTCACACATATCATTGCGCACAGCCTCCGCCGCGTCCGGATCGTGACTGCTCAGTTGCGGATCAATGTCACATGTCAGATGAATTGGGGCTGCTTGCGACACGCATGCAGCAAGGGACATCGCCATCAACGCAAATACTCCGTTCCACCGAATTAACATTTTGTTCATACTTTTCTTTTTCGCGTGAAAATGGACTTGGTTTAAGACAATTTCGTGGCAGAAATGAGATTGATTGCAACCGAGAAATCGGAGCGGGAGAGCGCCGTGGCGGCAACCCACCGACAAAGCATGCAGAATATTGCCCAATAGCGCGCTTGGTAACCATAGGGCCCCGCTGAACGGTGAAATTCAGCGAAAAAACGCTTATTCGTTCAGAATATCGCGGTGATAGCGCCGCAAAAACAGCAGTCCCATCGCGAGTGAGAGGAAACTAATAGAGAAAACATAGAAAGGGCTGACATAGACGGCATCGTAGCTGGGATAGAACCCATGTCGCATTTGGCCAACTATATGCACCAGAGGATTGTACCACAAAAGCGATCGCATCGGTTCGGGTACGCCTTCAAATACGAAGAAAATACATGATATTATGAAAAGCGGCCGGTTCAAAATGGCCCACACTTTTTGCCATATGGGATATATGGACATCAAGAAACAGTTCATTGTCCCGATACCAAGCGCAAGCATGGCCATCATCAACATTGCCAACGCGATCTGAGGTATGTCTGGAGAAGTTCGCGTGTCAAAAACCAGCAGCATGCCAGCGAAAATGATGTAGGCCGCAAGAAGCTGCGTCAGGCCATTTGTAATGAAACGGCCAATCAACGCATCGGCGAAAGTCACCCTGGGATAGGTCAGCAAAGGTCTGGAGAACTGGATCGAGGAAGCAATCTTGGCGCTCATGTCCAGATATGCGACGAACGGAACCATGCCAGTCGCATAGAACATCGCGAAATTTGATCCGACGGGGGGATCGATGAAGGTGAATGAAAATGCCAGTGTCAGCAGTGCAATTCCGGCGACGGGCTCAAGTATCGTCCAGATGTAACCACCAGGCGACCTGCCATAGGTCGTGGCCATTTCCCGCAGCACAAGGGCAGTGATCGTGCGAAGTGAAGGGAAGGCATACCTCGCCGTCGCTGATTGCAGCCTTGGGGCGGTTTCATGATCGGCAAACTGGCTCATGCCCTTCCTTCTGGACCACGCTGGATTTATGCTCTTTGTTTATGTAGGACGAGAGACGATAGATCAATCAGCCATCGGAGACGTCTGTGACCATCGCACCGGTGCCCTCTCAAAACCCCAATCCTGCGGCTGCACGCCAGGCTTCTGCACCAGTAAAACCGCCTGCCGCCAAGCCTGCCCAAGGTAGACCGGCGGGCGAGGCGAATGTCCGGCCTTTGGCTTCTCCAGCAAAAACCCAAACGCGCCACCGCGGAGTCCTGGCCAGTTTTATCTTGCTTGTGCTGCTACCGGCCTTCATTACCGCCGGTTATCTTTGGACCTTTGCCGAAGACCAATTTGCTTCTTATGGTGGGTTTTCTGTGCACAAAGAGGAAACCGGCAGTGCTATCGACCTTATTGGTGGCATTTCCGCATTGTCAGGCGGCACATCCAGCACTTCCGATGCAGACGTTCTTTATGAATTCATCCAAAGTCAGGATCTGGTCCATCGTATAGATCAAAAACTGGACCTCCGTGGTGTCTGGTCAAAGGCTGAAGGCGATCCGGTATTTGCCTATGATCCGCCGGGCACTATCGAAGACCTGCTTGCTCATTGGCAGCGAAAAGTCAGCGTAACCTATGACAATGGGATGATAACATTACGCGTTTTGGCGTTTGACCCCATGGATGCCAAGAAGATCGCCGAAGCCATCTTCGATGAAAGCACGGTGATGATAAACCGGCTGAATGATGTGGCCCGTACCGATGCTTTGCGCTATGCGCGCGAAGAGCTTGAAACGGCTGTTGAACGGCTGAAATCCGCGCGCCAGGCAATTACGGAATTCCGCAATCGCACCCAGATCGTCGATCCGACCAGCGATGTTCAAGGCCAGATCGGTCTTTTGGCGACGTTGCAGCAGCAACTGGCCGAGGCGCTGATTGAAAAGGACATTCTGGCTGCCACAGCCAATGCCGCCGACCCGCGTCTGCCTTCGGCGGATCTTCGCATCAGCGTTATTGAGGAGCGGATCAGGGATGAGCGCCGCAAACTTGGGATCGGCGAAGGTGGTGAACAGGGCGACGCCTTTGCCAGTATCGTAGGCGAATATGAAAGCCTTGCCGTGGACCGTGAGTTTGCCGAGCAATCCTACGTGTCGGCCCTTGCCACCTATGACGGTGCCCTGGCAGAGGCGGGCAGAAAAAGCCGTTATCTTGCCGCTTATGTGAATCCAACCCTTGCCGAAAGTTCTGAATTCCCGCAGCGGGAGATTCTGTTCGGTTCGGTCACGATGCTGTTGTTGTTAGTCTGGGCAATCGGAGTTCTGATATTCTACAGCCTCAGGGACCGGCGTTAGGGTTGAAACGCGATAGGATTTGTTGGGCGTGATTCATCTCGATCATCTTACAAAGACCTTCATCCTGAAGGGGCAGCGCAAAACCGTCGCCGATGACATCTCCGCCACGTTCCCTACCGGAACTTCGGTAGCACTTTTGGGCCGAAACGGGGCTGGCAAGTCGAGTCTTCTGAAAATGATTGCCGGGACGCTAGACCCAACATCAGGGCAGATTTTGTCCACCGGATCAATTTCATTTCCAGTCGGATTCGCCGGATCGTTTCATCCTGATCTCACAGGTGCGCAAAACGCCCGATTTGTCGCCCGCATATACGCGGTTGATACCGAGGAACTATCTGATTTCGTAGAAGATTTCGCTGAACTGGGGAAGTATTTTCACTTACCCTTTCGTACCTATTCGGCGGGAATGCGGTCACGCCTGGCATTCGGTGTGTCAATGGCCATTCCGTTTGATACCTATCTTGTCGATGAAGTGACTGCAGTTGGCGACGCGGCATTTCGCAACAAGAGCAGCACGGTGTTTCGCGCGCGCATGGCGTCGGCTGGTGCCATCGTCGTGTCGCACAGCATGGCCGTTCTGAGAGATCTTTGCAGTGCGGGCGCGGTCCTGGAAAACGGAAAGCTCATTTACTACGAAAACCTGGAAGATGCGATCAAGCACCATAACCGAAACATGGCAGCATGAGCGGTCGATGCTCCGCCTTGCTCACGCCTCCGCCAGCAGCGCCTTCAGGTCAAGTCGGTTGTTAACCATCGCCAGGTTTCCACCGGCATCGCGGGGCCAATCGGCTTCGGCCCTGTCGCGGTAGAGTTCGACGCCATTGCCATCCGGGTCGGACAGATAGATCGCTTCGCTGACGCCATGATCTGCGGCACCGTCAATGGGGTAATTGGCATCAACCAATTGTTTGAAAACCCGGGCCAGTGATTTGCGGTCAGGGTACAGGAAGGCCGAATGGTACAGACCGGTATGCCCCCGTGCAGGCGCCGTTCCGCCTTTGCTTTCCCAGGTGTTCAGCCCGATATGGTGGTGATACCCGCCTGCCGACAGAAACACGGCCTGATCACCGTACCGCTGTGTGACGGAAAAACCGAGCAGGCCGGAGTAAAAACCGATAGCCCGATCAAGATCGGCCACCTTCAGATGGACATGGCCGACACTTGTGCCAGCGGGGGCTGAATAGGTCATCATTTGCTCCTTTGAACTGGCGGGAACATAGGATGTTCATAGGGCCCGAGAAACTGTCAAGTTTGCAGGGTGACTGTGCAAAAAAGACCCCCTGGCATGGAGACCAGGGGGCGGCGGTTCGCGAACAATGGCCGCGCCGCCAAAGCCGGAGCCCAAGCGCGGGACAGTTACGCTATGGCCAATCCGCCACGTGTCCGGTGGGGAGCCGGAATGGCAGATGCGTCCCTCCAGGCAGAAAGGGCGCAGCACCCTTCTGACATGGGTTTGAATCGTCTTTGTGACAATGGAACTGAACGGGGCGCTTGCCCCGATCAGATCTGCCGTGACCGGATCATGCCGACGATATCATAGACATCATCAAGGATCGGCTGGGCGATTGCATTCGCGCGCTCGGCCCCGCCGCCCAATATCCGGTCAATCTCGGCAGGGTCGGCCATCAGCCGGCTCATTTCGTCGGCAATCGGTGCCAGCTTGGCCACCGCCAGATCCGCCAGCGCAGGCTTGAAGGCGCCAAAACCCTGACCCGCGAACTGCGAAACGACCGCGTCAGGCGATATCTCGGCCAGCGCCGCGTAAATATTGACAAGGTTTCTAGCCTCAGGCCGGTCCTTCAACCCGTCCACTGTGTCGGGCAATGGTTCGGCATCCGTGCGTGCCTTGCGGAATTTCTGCGCGATGGCGTTGGCATCGTCGGTCAGGTTGATCCGGCTCGCATCCGAGGGGTCGGATTTTGACATCTTCTTTGATCCGTCGCGCAAGGACATGACGCGCGTGGCGGCCCCCTCGATTACAGGTTCGGTGATCGGAAAGAAATCGACCTTGAAGTCATGGTTGAACTTGGCCGCAATGTCGCGCGTCAGTTCCAGATGCTGCTTTTGGTCTTCGCCTACCGGTACCTGTGTAGCCTTGTACAAAAGAATGTCGGCCGCCATCAGCGAGGGGTAGGCATAAAGCCCGAGCGAGGCGTTTTCAGCGTTCTTGCCGGCCTTGTCCTTGAACTGGGTCATCCGGTTCATCCAGCCGACACGCGCCACACAGTTGAAGATCCAGGCAAGCTGCGCGTGACCCGGCACCTGCGACTGATTGAACAGGATCGAGCGTTTCGGGTCGAGCCCGGACGCGATGTACCCCGCCGCCAGTTCGCGCGTCGCATGGCGCAGGTCCGCCGGATCCTGCCATGTGGTGATCGCGTGCAGATCAACAATGCAATAGACGGTCTCGACACCGGTATTCTGCATCTCGACGAACCGTTTGACCGCGCCAAGGTAATTGCCCAGCTGCAGATGGTTTGTCGGTTGTATGCCCGAGAAGACACGCGGTTTGAATGTGGTGGCGGTCATGGCGGTCCCAGTCTGGAAATTTCCGTCCCGCTCGCGTATCGCAGGGGCCATGTCCAGTCAACAGTCGGACAATGAGGGAGAGTGCAATGCGCGATGGTTACAATGAGGCGCCCGTGAACCCGTTGCCGCCAGTGGTGTGGTTGCTGGTCCTGCCGATCGTTGCGATGGAGATTGTGCTGAACGCGGGAACCTACGGGCTGGTCGGGGGGGCGAACGGGATTGGCTGGCGCAGCGACGCGTTGCAACGCTTTGCCCTATCGCCCGCCATGCTCGACCAGATGCTGGCCACCGGCAGGTTCAACGCCGATTTCGCAATGCGTTTCCTCACCTACCCCTTTGTGCATGGCAATTTCACTCATTCAGCCATGGCGGGGGTGTTCATCCTCGCGCTGGGGAAATTTGTCGGCGAGGTTTATCGTGGCTGGGCGGTTCTTGTGGTGTTTTTGGGTGCGGCGGTGGTCGGTGGCCTTGCCTATTCGCTGGTTCCCGGGTTGCAATATTCGCTTTTTGGAGCCTATCCGGGGGCCTACGGGCTGATCGGGGCGTTTACCTTCATCATTTGGGCACGTCTTGGGGCCGCCCATGAAAACCGCGCGCGCGCCTTTACGCTGATCGGTTTCTTGCTGGGTATTCAGCTTGTTTTTGGCGCGTTCTTTGGCGGCGCCCCGGATTGGATCGCCGATCTGGCGGGTTTTGGCACAGGGTTTGCACTGTCCTTCGTCGTCGGTCCCGGCGGCCCTGCGCATCTTCTTAAACTGATCCGTCAGCGTTGACGGGCAAATCCCGCGCGCAGGTCTGACGGGCGGAAGGCTCCGGTTGCCAGCGCCGCCAGGGCATAGACAGCCAGCCCCCCGAGAACGAGCACCGCGAGCGTCACATACTTGCCTGTGCTCTCTGCCAGAACTATCTGCGCCCCCCAAAGAAACCCGCCCATGATCGCTGAGGCCAGCAGAATGCGG
>JAOUMG010000072.1 GCA_029881635.1 Paracoccaceae bacterium
TTACCATCAACCATATTGCGGCAGTATTTCTGCCAGCAGGGTTGGGTTATCTCTGGGTTGTCTCACCCGCCGCCGTCTTTGGCCTTGCTGCCGGGATGAGCGCCGTGTCATTGCTGTTGGCCCTGATGATCCCGCGCCACCCCGAGGCCGGATATGAGACGGTTCTTGCCAAAGCGCGCCCTGTTGCGGCGGAATAGGCCCATGTTTCAGGTCGGCCGAGGCTATCTGGTTGCGGGCCTGCCCGTCTGGCGGCTATAGCGCCGCTGAAACCCGGTCCGTCCGCTAAGCGAGGTCGCCATGCCCACCTATTCCGCACTGACCACATTGCCATCGAAGGAATCCGCGGATGCCCTGGCAGAGGCGATGGAAAGTTTTTTGCCGGAGCCTACCGGTATTGGCGTGTTCGAAATCGAAGATGGGTCTGGCCGGTACGAAGTCGGCGTCTATTTTGAAGAAGAGCCGGAGGACATCGAACTAAGGCTGATGGCCGCGATCTACGGAGCCCGCCCCTTCGCCGTATCCGAAGTTCCTGAAACCGACTGGGTCGCCCATGTCAAACGCGAATTGCAGCCGGTCAATGCGGGGCGCTTTTTTGTTTATGGAAGCCATGATGCCGACCGGGTGCCCGAAGGTAGCGTGGCACTTTTGATAGAGGCCGCAATGGCCTTTGGTACCGGGCACCACGGAACCACATTGGGATGTTTGCTGGCGCTCGACCGGTTGGACCGCGCGGGTTTCACCGGAAAGAACGTGGCCGATATCGGCTGTGGCACGGCGGTTCTGGCGATGGCGGCGGCGGCAATCTGGCCGAACCCCGTCCTGGCGTCCGACATTGATCCTGTTGCCGTTGACGTGGCAAAAGCGAATGTCAAAGCCAATGCACAAACGGACCGTGTGCAATGTGTCGAGTCTGTCGGATTTGATCACCCCGATCTAATCGCCAAGGCGCCCTTCGATCTGGTCTTTGCTAACATCCTGAAGGGGCCTCTGATCGGTCTTGCCCCGGAAATGGCCCGTCATATTGCCCCGAATGGCTATGCCATTCTGTCCGGCATCCTGACAACACAGGCCGAGGATGTGTTGTCGGTCTATCAGGATCACGGGTTTACGCCCAAAAACATCGACAATATCGGTGAGTGGACAACATTGGTTCTGGTCCGTAACCAGTAGAGTCTTACGCAGCGTCATGCCCAATTAATGCCACAAAGTCACCTCATCATCGACACGTGCGGGGGCATGACGAAACGGGAGATCGGCATGGTCGATCGCAATTTACAGCGGTTTTACGGCAGGATTGGACGGATCGAAAAGATCCATGAGGCCGGAGGCGGGTTTGAAGCCGATGGCACGCTGGGTATGTCCTATTACAAAAGCCAAAAACGTCCGCGCCGTCGCCGGGGCTTTTTGGCACCGGTAGTTTTGGTTTTGATGACAGTGATCGGCATCAAGGCTGCCGTGCATACCGCCATTGGCGGCGAGGTATATGAAGAGCGTGTTCAGATATTGAGATCTGGGCCAATCGTCGATCAGGTCGGCGCCTATATCCTTCAGGCAGATCCGCTGACGCTCGCGCTTGCCGCACAGTTGCGCAGATTGGTGCGCTGATACCGCCAGCTGACAGATACTAAACTGCGAACGCTTGGAATTTGAAAGGCCGTGTCGGGGGGTTCCCGGCACGGCCTTTGGCGATTACCATCGCATGGTCGTCTGACTGTTTACTCTATCAGACGCGCGAAGCGATCGTATCGATATCACCACGGCACAGGCCGATATCATCAAGTTCCCGGTCCGAAAGCTTCGACAGGGCGGTACGGGTTGTGCGTGCATCGTTCCAGGCGGAGAAGGTCGAAACGAAAAGACCAAATACGCCGGGCAAAGAACCAGCATTGGCAGGGCGGTTGAGATCATAGGTGGACATGTTTGTATTCCTCTAATTTTACGGCTGCTTCGCGATGAAGCATCTTGTTCATGACCGTCAGATAGACCCGCGCTGCCGGGCGGACAAGCGCACCGGCGGCAATACGGATATGCAGCTAATGCATAGGTCGATTTTGCGGTAACAGTTTGTAATTAAACCATTTGTCCAGGATCTGAAAATGTCGGTTTTCGATTGGCAGAGGGCGGAATTCATCCTCGATGATGGCAGGATTGTGGCGAAGGCAAACGGGGCATTGGCCCTTCCCGATGTTCGCTATTCGTGCTAATCGTGTCCGAAAAGCAACAGGAGCAGGGGCAGATGCGTGTATTGGGGATCGACCCAGGGCTGAGAAACCTTGGCTGGGGTGTGATTGACGTAAACGGATCGCGACTCAGACATGTTGCGAATGGCGTCATCCATTCCGAAGGCGATAACCTTGGCACGCGCCTTTTGTCATTGCATACAGCCCTTAGCGAAATTGTAGCCCAACATGGCCCGGATGCGGCGGCTGTGGAACAAACATTCGTCAACAAGGACGGGGCAGGGACGCTAAAGCTGGGCCAGGCACGGGGCATTGCCGTTCTGGTGCCGGCGCAGGCTGGTCTGTTCGTTGGCGAATATGCCCCCAATACGGTGAAAAAGGCTGTGGTCGGCGTCGGACATGCCGATAAGGCGCAGATCGCTCATATGGTCCGCCACCAGTTGCCGGGGGTTGATCTGGCCGGGCCTGATGCCGCAGATGCGCTGGCTGTCGCAATCTGTCATGCGCATCACCTGCAAAGTGCCGGACGTCTGGCCGCCGCTGTGAAGGGGGCCGCATGATTGGTCGCATTGCCGGAATTTTGCTGCACCGTGCCACGGACCATGTGCTGATTGATGTGCGCGGTGTCGGGTACATCGTTCATATTTCCCAGCGCACTGCAGCAGGATTGCCAGCCATTGGCGAGGCCTGCGCGCTTTATACCGAACTTTTGGTGCGCGAGGATCTTCTGCAGCTTTTTGGGTTTCCAAGCCTGCAGGAAAAGGAATGGCACCGGATGTTGACCTCGGTTCAGGGTGTGGGTGCCAAGGCGGCAATGGCCATCCTCGGGACGCTTGGCGCAGACGGTGCCGGGCGTGCGATTGCGCTGGGTGACTGGAACGCGATCAAGGCAGCACCCGGTGTTGGGCCAAAGCTGGCGCAGCGGGTAGTCATGGAACTAAAGGAAAAGGCACCGGGTGTAATGGCGCTGGGTACATCGGCGGCGATTGATGCGATTTTGCCGACCGATGATGTTGTTGAAACGCCCTCGCCTCGCCGGGCGGTAGAAAGACCGCCGGCCACCAACGCCAGCGCGACAGCCGAGGCGTTGTCTGCCCTGGTCAATCTGGGCTACGGACAGGGCGAGGCCGCCGCTGCCGTCGCCGAAGCTGCCGGGGCCAATGAGGGCGCTGATACGTCGGCACTGATCCGGGCGGCTTTAAAGCTGCTGGCACCGAAGGGTTGAGATAATGGAACCCGATCCCACCCTTCGCCCCGCCCCTCAGCCCGAAGATATCGCCCCCGAGGGTGACCGGGCGCTGCGGCCGCAGACCCTGGATGATTTTGTCGGCCAGCAAGAGGCGCGCGCCAATCTGCGGGTCTTCATCGAAAGTGCCCGACGGCGCGGCGAGGCAATGGATCATACCCTGTTTCACGGCCCCCCAGGTCTGGGCAAAACGACACTGGCGCAGATCATGGCACGCGAATTGGGCGTGAATTTTCGCATGACCTCGGGGCCGGTTCTGGCGCGGGCGGGCGATCTCGCGGCAATCCTGACCAATCTGGAAGCCCGCGATGTGCTGTTCATCGACGAAATTCACCGGATGAATCCCGCCGTGGAGGAGGTGCTGTATCCCGCTCTTGAGGATTTTGAGCTGGATCTGGTGATCGGCGAAGGGCCTGCGGCCAGAACCGTCAGGATCGAACTCCAGCCATTCACGCTGGTCGGGGCCACGACCCGGCTGGGGCTGTTGACCACACCTTTACGGGACCGGTTTGGTATTCCCACACGGCTCGAGTTTTATACCGTGCCGGAACTGGATCACATCGTCACGCGTGGGGCGCGGTTGATGGGGGTGTCTTCAGATCCCGAAGGCACATTGGAAATTGCCAAACGTTCGCGGGGCACACCGAGGATTGCGGGGCGGCTGCTGCGCCGCGTGGTGGATTTCGCGCTGGTCGAAGGAAACGGGCGGCTGACGCGCGAAATCGCCGATACCGCGCTGACGCGGCTCGGGGTCGATCACATCGGGCTGGATGGCGCGGATCGGCGGTATCTGCGGTTGATCGCAGAGAATTATGCCGGCGGGCCGGTCGGGGCGGAAACCTTGTCGGCAGCGCTTTCGGAGGCGCGCGACGCGATTGAGGAAGTGATCGAGCCGTTTTTGCTCCAGCAAGGGCTGATCCAACGTACGCCCCGTGGACGGATGCTGGCGCAGAAAGCCTGGACTCACCTTGGAATGACCGCCCCGAAAGCGCCAGGTCAGAGCGATCTGTTTGCGAAATAGAGCGCCATTCAGGTGTGAAGCGCTACTCATTTTCGTTTGCCACAAAGCCAATACATACATGGAACTCTCGATCTGGAGGTAAATATGCAAGACATGCCTATCAGAAAGGGTGATTGGAACGACGAAGAGAGCATTGGAGCACTGCTTTCGGTGTCGTTCACGGATGATCCGTTCGTCCGATGGCTGTTGCCGAATTCATTGGATTTTCTGCGCGACAGCAAAAAGGATCCCAGACGCGCCTATCGGGCTGCGTTCGAGGCCGGTACTCTCTTTATAATCGGGGATTTTGCAGGCGCTGCGGTGTGGCTGCCTCCCGGTGCAAAAAGCGATCGCACTGAAGAGCTTGGACAATCCGATCCGTCACCGGCAACTGGCAGCCCCGCCTATCCTCCTGAATTCCCATCACTGATTTCGCAAAGCGCCGCGTATTGCCCAAGTGACCCACACTGGTACCTTGGCTTGCTTGCCGTTGACCCCGCATATCGTGGTCGTGGTGTCGGAACGATGCTTTTGAAGTACAGTTTGGCAGTCGTTGATGGCGATGGTCTTCCCGCCTATCTTGAGTCAACAAATGCAGCAAACCTTTCCCTTAACCGGCGATTTGGCTTTCAAGAATTGGCGGAAGTGCGCGTCGGGTCCTCACCTCCTCGGTTTCCAATGTTAAGAAGCGCACGACCACAAGATGCCTAGCGCCCTCAATTCCCCAAAGGCGAAGGGACCTTCTTTAATACTCGGTTTCGACCGGTACGACCTCGATCGCTTTCAGCTTTTCGATCCCGAGCAAATGAAGAGCAAGCCGCTCATACAGTGTTTCCGACTTGCCGGTGCGGATCTTGTGGAGAAAGTACTTTTCAAACCCGATGCTTGGCCGCATGCACCCATTTGCCGGATGATGACCAGTTGACGTTGCGCGGTGGGATCTGCGGCTGCGCAACAAAAGCGATGCCGGAATCGCCGAAATCGGCGAGGCAGACGGCATTCCACGTCGCCTGGGCCTCTGGCGCCTGTCCGCGAAGCAGACGGTCGATATTATGCGCGACAGCGGTGACCATGGATTCGATCATGAAGCCGGTTTTGGGCACACCGACGGGAACCGGTGTCGCACCGGTCGGCGGGATTGCAATGCAAACGCCGACGGCAAAGATTTCGGAGAAGGCCGGGCTGCGCTGATGCTTGTCCACAAGGATGAAGCCGCGCGGATTGGTCAACCCCTCGATGCCTGCCACGGCGGCTACGCCACGGAAGGCTGGCAGCATCATCGCAAAACTCTGCGGCAGGTCATGGCTTTTCTTCAATGACCCGTCATCAGCCAGTTCGGACACCTCGACCCGGTTGGCTTCGAACCTGTCGACCTTGGCGTTGCAGATCCACTTGATGTGATGTTCGCGCAGTGCGCTTTCCAGAAGACCCTTGGTATCGCCGACACCGTCAAGACCGAGATGACCGATATAAGGTTCCGACGTCACGAATGTCATCGGCACACGGTCGCGCATCCGGGCGTCGCGCAGTGCCTTGTCGAGGATGAAGGCGAATTCATAGGCCGGGCCGAAGCAGGAGGCACCCTGGACCGCGCCGATGATGGCCGGACCGGGTTTTGCGATAAGCGCATCGACCGCTGCCTTGGTCCCCATTGCGTCGTCGACATGACAGATTGAGTGTGTATGCGCCGCGGGGCCGAAACCCTCGATCTCATCGAATGCCAATTCCGGTCCCGTCGCGATCACCAGATAATCGTAGTTGACCGACCCGCCTCCGTTCAGATCGACCCGCCGATCCGCCGGATGCAGCCGCTTGGCGCCTTCGGGATGCAGCGCTATGTCGCGCCGTGGCAGGATATCCGAAAGATCGGCTTCGACCGATCTCTTGTCGCGCCAGCCGACACCGACCCATGGGTTGGAGGGGACGAAATGGAACTTGTCGCCATTTGATACGACCGAAATCCGGTGATCGGCAGACAGCTTTTCGCGCAGTTCGAATGCCATGATCGTTCCGCCGAGACCGGCGCCGAGTACTACAATATGTGCCATCACAATTTCCTCACTGCAAAGAGGTTCAGCCGGGCCCGCCCGACCGCTTGCGGAAGTATGGGTTTTGGCGGAGTTGTGTTCTTGGTCTCGGTCAATGGGTGGGGATTATGCGGGGTTTCACATGGTCACGACCCAGTGCATCAGAAAAGGGATTGAGCGAAATCAGCCCGTGACGGTGCAGATCCGGCGACAATTGCGCGGAGGCTTGATCCGGAGGGTCCGATGAAATCCGATGACCGCAATGTACGCGACCTAGACAGTGTGTCGCGCGCCGATATTGCTCTGGTCGGCGGCAAGAACGCGTCGCTTGGTGAGATGGTGCGCGAACTGGGGGCGAAGGGCGTGCGGGTGCCGCCGGGGTTTGCCACGACCGCGCATGCATATCGTGATTATCTTGCGGCGAACGATCTTGGGCCGAAGATAGCCGACCGCATCGCACGACTGGATGCGGGCAAGCTGAAACTGCATGAAGCGGGTGAGGCGATCCGCCGGATGATCGTCGAGGGGGATTGGCCAGCGGATACGGAGACCGCGATCCGCAAAGCTTACCGATCCCTGGCGAAGCGCACCGGCATGGCCGAGCCAGCGGTCGCCGTCCGCTCCAGCGCCACGGCCGAGGATCTGCCCGATGCGAGTTTCGCCGGTCAGCAGGAGACCTTTCTGAACGTCCGGGGCGAAGATGCGCTGCTGGCTGCCTGCCGTCGTTGCTACGCATCGCTCTTCACCGACCGCGCCATCACGTACCGGCAGATCAAGGGCTTCGACCACGACAAGGTGGCCCTGTCTGTCGGCGTGCAGCAGATGGTCCGCGCCGATCTGGGTGGATCTGGGGTGATGTTCTCGATCGATACCGAGACGGGCTTTGATAGGATCGTGCTGATCAATGCCGCCTGGGGGCTGGGTGAGAATGTCGTACAAGGCGCCGTCAACCCGGACGAATATCAGGTCTTCAAACCGTTCCTTGGCAAACGCGGTCTTGTCCCGATCCTTGAAAAGCGTCTTGGGGCGAAGGAAAAGAAGATGATCTATGCCGGCGCGTCCGGGCGCGAGACTCGCAACGTGCCGACCTCGAAAGCCGAGCGGGTGGCTTTCGTTCTCAGCGACGATGAGATTCTGACACTGGCGCGTCAGGCGCAGGTAATCGAGGATCACTACGGCCAGCCGATGGACATGGAATGGGCACGGGACGGCGAAACCGGTGACCTTTTCATTGTGCAGGCGCGGCCCGAGACCGTGCAATCGCGACTGGAGGCTGGTGTCCTGAAATCCTACGCG
>JAOUMG010000677.1 GCA_029881635.1 Paracoccaceae bacterium
CAGTCATTTCTTGATGAGCGTCGCAATCCGCCGCAGTGCAAACGAATAGCCTTCCACACCACACCCGGCAATCACGCCATCAGCGCGCAGCGACACAAAGGAATTGTGCCGAAACGTTTCCCGTTTATGGATGTTGGAAATATGCACCTCGATCACCGGGCCATCGAACGTGTTCAAAGCGTCCAAGATTGCAATGGAGGTATGGGTCAGCGCACCAGGGTTGATGATGATCCCCGCCGCCGCACCGCGCGCCTCATGAATCCAGTCGACGATCTGACCTTCCCAGTTGGACTGCATCAACTTCGATTGCACCCCGAATTCGCCGGCAAGTTTGGCGCATTGCGCCTCGACATCTGCCAGCGTTTCGCGCCCGTAAATCTCTGGCTGGCGTTTGCCGAGCAGATTCAGGTTGGGGCCGTTGAGGATGTAGATCAATTTTGCCATTTCGGCTCCTTAAGATTTCGGGAGATGAGAGAATTGCGGGTGAATGAACGGGCACCATTCATCAATGCGGCATCGGCGTGCGGGCAGCCATTGGGATGGTTGCAAAAAATCATCATGTCACACCCTGCAGCTGCGCAGCCAGCTTTTCCGCCAGGTCGGCGCCGGTGCGCTCATAATGGGTTCGCAGCAGGTTCTGCGCTGATTTTCGGTCTCGGTTAACGGCGGCAGCTTCCGCTATTGCTGTATGCTCGGCCACATCAAGTGAATGCGGATTTTCGTACAAGCGCCGATAACGATCGGTCAAATTGCGCAAAGTGCCACAGAATTCAATCAGTATCGGCATTCCGCACCCTGCGATCAGGGTGCTGTGAAAGGCGGCATGGGCCATTTCCCGATCCCGGACCAGCCCGGCATCCGTCACGTTCTGCGCGGCACGGTTCAATCGATGCAAGGCCCCCAGCACGTTACTTTCCCAATCCAACGCCGCATCGTCGATGGCATAACCCAGCGCCAGACATTCTATATCTGCTGTGAGCCGGGTAACTTCGGCCAGATTTTCGACCGATACCGGCGCGATCCTGTAGCCGCGCTGATCCTCAAGCTCTACCAACCCGGTATTTACCAGCCGGGCAATCGCTTCGCGCAATGGGCTGAGCGATACACCGAAATGTGTGCGCATCTGATCAAGGTTCACTTTTGTCCCCGGCTTCAACTCACCGAACAAGATGGACGAACGCAGCGCGTCGGCGACACTGCTTGCGCGCGTCGCCTTGGCTGTTTTTCGGTTTTTTCCTGCCAGATTCATCAAATGCTCCGTTCAGCGCATGATAGGAGAGTTAATCGATTATTGGCAAGAAGCTATGACATGATGGACTTGCTCATGCGAAAGATGCATTGTTGAACTGTCGACGGAGAAAGAACATGCGCCCCGTAACCGAAAGTGGCCTGATCGGGCACGAGATATACGAAACCATCCGCCGCGACATTATTTTCGGACGGCTCGAAGCGGGTGCACGCTTGCGGCTTGAGCGTATGAAAGCTGACTATGGCGCCAGCGTTTCGACGATCCGAGAGGCGCTGAGCCGACTGACGACAGAAGGCCTGGTCGAGGCCGAAGGGCAGCGTGGTTTTTCGGTTGCCCCCATTTCCGATGACAACTTGCGCGAGATTGCTGAGCTTAGGATACTGGTTGAAAGCCACGCACTCGCGCAGTCGATACAGGTCGGCGATACCGAATGGGAGGGCGCGATCGTTTCCGCCCATCACAAACTACACCGGATGGAAGAGCGAATGGAGGCGGGCGACACCTCAGTCCGCGAAATCTGGAAGCAATATGATTGGGAGTTTCATCAGGCCCTCATTCTGGCCTGCGGATCAAAAGCGCTATTGGAGGTTCACGGCACCATTTTTGATAAGTACCTGCGCTATCAGATGCGCCGCTTGACTTATCGCGGTGCCTCGGCGGCGGCAGAGCATCGGGGGCTGCTGGAGGCTGCCTTGAACCGCGATGTCGAACGGGCGCAGTCAATTCTGCGAATACATATTGAGGGTGGCGTCGCCGATAGCCT
>JAOUMG010000678.1 GCA_029881635.1 Paracoccaceae bacterium
CTGCACCGCCTTGGGAATAAAGTTGGTGAACAGTGCTATCTGCATCCCATACCGGAATGCCTTCATCCCGAAACATCTGGGATGTCGTGGATTTCCCCATGCCTATCGACCCGGTAAGTCCCAGTAGAAAGGGTCGGGTCATCCGCCAAGAACCACGTCGCGGGTGCGCTGGTCAATTTCAGGGCGCGTGCCAAACCATCGTTCAAATGCCGGGGCGGCCTGATGCAGCAACATGCCAAGCCCATCGACAGTCACGCAGCCTGCTGCTGCGGCTTCTTCCAGAAACTTGGTGCGTAGCGGGGTGTAGACAAGATCATTAACAACCGCACCTGGTGACAACCCGTCGAGCGGAACGCGAAAATCGGGCTTACCTTCCATTCCAAGCGAAGTTGTGTTGATAACAGTTGCCGCGCCTTCAAGCATGTTGCCTGCCTGAACCCAGTCATGCACCACGATTTTTGCACCAAATTCGGATCGCAAAACCTCGGCTCTGGTTCTGGTGCGGTTGGCAATACGAATCTCGGGCACGCCCACCTCTATCAGCGATGCGACAACGGCACGGGCCGCCCCGCCCGCGCCGATGACGGCAGCCGGCCCGGCCGCTGGCGCCCATCCCGGCGCGTTCTGGCGCAAATTAGCGATAAAGCCGTATCCGTCGGTATTATCTGCGTGGATCCGGCCGTCTTTTCGAAAGATCAGTGTATTTGCAGCACCGATCAAAGCCGCGCGATCCGTCACTACATCAGCAAGGCCTAGAACCGTTTCCTTGTGAGGTATGGTGACATTACAGCCAACAAAGCCCGCCCTTGGAAGGGCTGCAATCACTTCACGCAGATTGGCCTGCGCAACGTCCATCGGAATATAGAATCCTCGAATTCCGTAAGTCTTCAGCCAATGGGCATGCAAGACGGGGGATTTTGAGTGGGCGATCGGAGATCCGATAACACCAGCGAGGGGAATAATAGGATGGTCTGTCATGTCGCGATGTCGCCCCGAATACCCAGCCAGGTCAAGAGTTCGATGAGAGGTAATCCTAGGACGGTGAAATAATCGCCCTCTATGCGCGAAAACAAGCGCACGCCTTCTTCTTCGAGTTTGTAGCATCCGACAGCGTGGCGGATGCTGGACCAGTTTCGTGTCAGATAACTTTCCATGTAATCCGGCGAAAAGTCGTTCATTGTCAGACGCACCTGACCGATGTGCCGCCAAAGCGGCTGACCATTTTCGTAAACGACAACCGCAGACAGCAGTTTGTGTGTCTGCCCTTTTAGGGCAAGCAACTGATCACGGGCTTCATCCAGACTGGTAGGTTTGGCGAAAACCTTTCCATCCAGCTCCAATATTTGATCCGAGCCGATGACCAGCGCATCGGCATTCCTGTCCGAGATCTTGCGCGCCTTCGCCTCGGCCAAAATGTCGACCTGGTCCCTTGGGCTTGCGTTTTCCGCCTGAAGGCCAAGACGTATGGCTTCCTCATCGATAGATGCTGGCATGATTTCGACTGAGAGGCCCGCGTTGGACAACATCTTTGCACGTATCTCGGATGCAGAGGCCAGAATGATCCGGCGATTGGTGGTGTTCATCAGGTCACAATCTGTGGACAAGGCCCCGTAAGTTCAGGGGCGATTTTGGGGGTAAAGGCGTCATGGCGCCTCTTCTGTGAGTAAAGTTTGCGAACCGTCAAGTTTTGACATTTTTCGCCCACTTGTGGAATGCCGATTTTTGAGGGTGTGAACAGAGAGATTTTGTAGTGGGTTGTGGGTTGTTCCAATTTTTTCAGTTTCAGAGATATCATTATAACGCATTGATATTTATATATTTTTTCATCGTTCTTTTTGATATACCTTTAGTCCACATCTTTTCCACAGCATTACCCTGTTGGGGGCAAGTTTTGGGTTAACTATGTAATCCACACAATCCACAGCCCCTACATCATCATCTTCTCTTTCTATATTCTTTTATTTTATAAGAGGTGGCCGGTCGGAATTGTGGAAAGGGTTACCAGTGAT
>JAOUMG010000679.1 GCA_029881635.1 Paracoccaceae bacterium
TGGAAATCAGAGGTGTCATCCGCGTATTCGATACACGGGTTGAGATCGGACCCACCCCCAAACCACCAGGCATTTGGCGTCCAGAACATCCGCGTATTCATATGAACCGCAGGGGTATGGGGGTTTCGCATATGGGCGACCAGCGAAATACCCGAAGCCCAGAAACGCGGATCATCCGCCATACCCGGCACACCCCTTGCCGCCATGGCTGACTGGGCTTTTGGTCCCAATTCGCCATGAACGGTCGATACATTGACGCCGACCTTCTCAAATACCCTGCCATTACGCATCACGCTCATGATACCACCACCGGCATCTGCGCCACTGCCCGACTCCCGCCGGGTCTTGGTCACCTCGAACCGGCCAGCCGGGTTGGCGGCGGAGGAGCCTGTGCTTTGGGTATCTTCCAGCGCTTCAAATCCCGCAACGATATCGTCGCGCAAGGCCCTGAACCAGGCAGCTGCTTTTGTCTTCCGCTCGTTGAAATCGTCACTCATGACACAGCCAACCAATTGTTATTGCCAATTGCCTCTTGCCTAGCAGCTTTGCAGCACTGTCGCCAGATCGTGAAGCGAGACGGATCAACGCCGTTTGGCGCGCCGCCGCGATAAGGTTATTGTGAGTGATAGCTAACCATTCATGCGAGTCGCGCAATGACCAAACAAGCCTGCAGCAAAATGTTTGCCCTTCCGTTCGTGCTGGTACTGTTTGCCTGCACCGAACCGGCCCCTCGTTGTGCCATTCCTGAAACGCGCGAGTTGGGAACAATCAATAAACTCATTGCCGAAACAGAGGCCACGCTGGAACGCGGCTATGTAATGCAAGAAAGCGACCGTTCCGGTGTCAATTTCTGTCTGGGGGGCCGCCGGTCCCATGTCGGGCTGAGCTTTTGCTCCGATCCGGCGGGTCAGAAGAAACCGGTGGCCATCGATCAGGCAGCCGAAGAGCGTAAACTTGCCTCATTAAACGCCCGGCGTCAGGCGCTAATCACTAGGATAAATGCCAAAACCGCCGCTTGCGGCCGACAGGGATGACCAGAGCATGAACATGCGTATTGCGACAGCTTTGACGGTTTCAGCATTCCTTCTGACAGCCTGCGGAACGCCGCAGGAACAATGCATTCGTGCGGCCACGAAAGAGCTGCGGACAATCTCAATGCTGATCGCGGAGACTGAGGCAAGTATTGCCCGTGGCTATCGCTACGAGAATGAAGAAGTGGTTCGGTTCGCCTGGGTCAGATGCGACCACGGATATCTGGCGCCCGGCACTCATATCCCCCGCCCGATGTGCTGGGAGCCTTACACCGATATTGTTCAGCGTCCCGCGGCCATTGATCCTGCGGTCGAGGCGCGCAAGCTTGCCGGGTTGAAATCGCGCCAGAGCGAATTGCAAAAACTGGCAAATGCTCAGATTTCCGCCTGCCGTGCGAAGTTTCCCGAGGCAAACTGAAACAGAGGCATTCAGGTCTCAGTTTAAAAGGCAGGCACCGCCACCGGGTCAAGCAGACCGCGCCCACCATCCACTGTCAAAATCTGACCGGTCATGAAGCTGGACCCCTCAGAGGCAAGAAAATGCACTGTATCAACCAGTTCCGATGGTGCGCCGATCCGCCCGAGTGGTGTTCCTTGCGCGATACGGTCCCGCCATTCAGGGTTATTTTTTAAGGACGCCTGCAAGGTGCCCGTCATCACGCTGGCAATGGCGATGGCGTTGACACGAATCCGCGCTGGCGCGAGGGCCAGTGCCAGCGATCGGGTCGCCTGATTAAGGGCTGCACCCGCCACCGAAAAAGCCAGAAGCTCTGGCTGCGCACGCATTGACGCTAGGGTAGAGACGTTGACAATGGCGCCCACCTGCCCTTCCTCCTGTCCGTCCTTCTCGGCCTGTGCAATCATCCGACGCGCAGTCATCTGGCTTAACCTAAGCGATGTCATCAGGTTCTTGCGCAAAAGTGTCTCGATCACTTCATCGTCAGGGTTCAATGGATCAGACGTAGCGACTTCACGGC
>JAOUMG010000680.1 GCA_029881635.1 Paracoccaceae bacterium
ATGAAAATCCACCAGTGCCTCGGCCTGACCTGATCCGTCGTCATAAAGCGTCATGGAGCCATTGACCGTCGCCAGCCCATCCGCCGCGTTGCCGGGAAATATCGTCGCCGCCTTGACCGCCAGACCCATGCCGTCGATCCATGCCGACCGCGTCAGCAAGGTGTCGGCACCCCGGTAAAGCAGGGTGTCGCCAACCTCGGCGCGCGGTAGCAGATGACCTGCCTCCAACGCATCGGCAAGGGCGATCCAGTCAAGCTGTGCTTCAGCCTCGGCCCCGATGATCTCAATGCTCATTCTTGCCCTCCATAGTCAGCAGATGCCCGCATTCCTTGACAAGGCCATGCCTGCCCCAGTGTTCACTAGCGCCTTGTTCGCGGGACAGGCTCCACATTCCCCATCCGCGCTTCGCGCCAGAACATGTAAAGACCGCCACCAACGATCAGCGCGATTCCGATCCAGGCGACATTATCTGGCCATTCGCCGAAAACCACGACGCCCCAGAACACGGCAATCGGCATGGCGGCATATTCGAACGGTGCCACCAGGGCTGCCTCGCACAGTCGGTAGGCCTGGCTGATCAGAACGGCGGCAAAGGCGGTGGAAACCCCGATCATGATCAATAGCGGCCAGTCTGCCGCAGCGGGCCAGACCCAGGCACGGAACAAGAATTCGATCGAGGCATTGCCTGAGCCGGCAAACTGCCCATGCCCGAACATCAGCCCCATCGAACCGCTGACAACAATGAAGGTCAGCTGGATGTAAAACGCCATCGTGACTGCCCGTTCGGTGCCCCCGATCTTGCGGGTCAGGATATGGAGCAAGGCATAGGCGGTCGCGGCCACCAGCGGCAGCAAGGACACAAGCCGAAAGGCATCCGTGCCGGGGCGCAGCATGACGATGACACCCAAAAGCCCGATCAGAACAGAAGTCCAGCGCCGGGGCCCGACCTTTTCACCCAGCATCACCACTGAAAACGCGGTAATCAGCATGGGCGCCACAAAGAAAATCGCCACTGCATCGGCCAAAGGCATCGAGGCAAGAGCGGCAAAAAAACTCATGTTGGCGGTGACGACGCAGGCACCACGGAGCAGATGCATTGCCAGCCGTCCGGTTTTCAGCCCGCCATATCCGCCCTGAAACGGCACTATTACGGCCAAAAGCACCGCCATCCCGATCAGCGACCGGATCAGAACCACCTGATGCAGTGCATAGCCGCCACTGAGCAATTTGATCGCCATGTCGCTTAGCGAAAACAGCACAACCGCCGCCAGAACAGAGGCAATGCCCAGCAATGTCGCCCGGCGGCTTGCGGTTTGATCCGGTATCACACTCATTGCGCCATCGGACGCCACCGCATCGGCAAGGTCTGTCCCATCCGCGACATCTATGCCGCCATCCTAAGCGCCCGGTCGAGAGCATCAAGAAACCGTGACCGATCCTGCTTTGAATAGGGTCGCCCACCGCCTTGCCGGAACGGGTCAGCAGCGCGCAGATCGGCCATGAGATCGCGGGTGGCAAGCACGTTGCCGATATTGGCGGTGGTCAATGCCTCGCCGTCGTGTTTCAGCACCCGCGCCCCTGCTGCCACGCATTTTGCCGCCAGCGGGATGTCACTGGTCACGACGACATCGCCGGGCCCAACCCGTTCGGCAATCCACTTATCCGCCTCATCCGGGCCTTCGGTGACGAATACCGTTTCCACCAGCGGATGCGGCGAAGGGCGCAAACCGCCATTGCAGACAATGTAAACCTGAACCTGCTGGCGACTGGCCACCCGGATGCATTCATCCTTGACCGGGCAGGCATCGGCATCGACGTAAAGGCTCATGCTTTTTTCACCTTCACCCGCTTCACCTTGAACGCTTCGGGGATCGGCATCCGGTTGAACGCGTCGAGCCCTGCGATCTTGTAGGCCTCGGCCAGGGTCGGGTAGTTGAAAGTGTTTTCGACAAAGTAATCCACCGTGCCCTTCAGGTTCAGTACCGCCTGGGCGATATGGATCAGC
>JAOUMG010000073.1 GCA_029881635.1 Paracoccaceae bacterium
CGGAATGGATGAAGGTCAGGTTTTGGATGTTTCCGGCCATACCCGCGGTCATATCGCCTTTTACTTTCCGCAATCTCATGTGGTCTTTACCGCCGATAGTCTGATGGCCCTTGGATGCGGACGACTTTTCGAGGGGACGCCCGCCGAAATGTGGGCGAGCCTTTCAAAGCTGGCGGTGCTGCCGCCTGACACATTGGTTTGTTCGGGGCATGAATACACCCAATCCAATGCCCGTTTTGCCCTGACCATTGAACCCGCCAATCCAGCGCTTATATCACGGTCACAAGAAATTTCCGCCGCCCGGGCAGCCGGGCATCCGACAATCCCCTCAACCCTTGCTCAGGAACTGGCCACCAACCCATTCTTGCGCGCAAACCTGCCGCAGGTAAAGGCCGCTATCGGCCAACCGGACGCCAGCGACATCGACGCTTTCGCGGAAATCCGTAGACGCAAAGACAAATTCTGACCTTCACGCGGTTTTTCAGATAGTCGCAATACGATCACATTTTGGGCAACCGGGCGCAGAATGGACATAATCTGGCAGAAAACCCTTGAAGCTGCCCGAATTCCACCGAAGTTTAAGGTTATGAGGCAAAGGTAGGCCAGGGCGAAAACGTCCGTCCCACCAGAATGAAAGGAGCCCGCAAGGTGCCGTCATTTTCGAATACGCTGGAACAGGCCATCCATGCTGCGTTGGCGCTCGCCAATGCGCGCAGGCATGAGCTTGCTACCCTCGAACATCTGCTCCTTTCCCTGATTGATGAGCCTGAGGCCGCCAAGGTCATGCGCGCCTGCTCCGTCGACATCGAGGAATTGCGGCGCACGCTGGTTGAATTCATCGACGATGATCTGTCGACATTGGTAACGGATGTAGACGGATCTGAAGCGGTGCCAACGGCTGCCTTTCAGCGCGTCATCCAGCGCGCGGCGATCCATGTTCAAAGCTCTGGACGCTCCGAGGTGACAGGTGCCAATGTGCTGGTCGCGATATTTGCCGAGCGTGAAAGCAACGCCGCCTATTTCCTGCAAGAACAGGATATGACACGCTACGATGCGGTGAACTTCATCGCCCATGGCGTGGCCAAGGACCCGAGTTTCGGGGAAACCCGGCCCGTAACCGGGGCGCAAGACCATGACGGTCCGGGCCATGCCGAGACTGAAGGCGAGGGCAAGGAATCGGCGCTGGCCAAATACTGCGTTGATCTGAACGCCAAATCGGCGAAGGGCGACGTTGACCCGCTGATCGGGCGCGATGCCGAAGTGGAGCGCTGCATTCAGGTCCTGTGCCGACGCCGCAAAAACAACCCTCTTCTGGTCGGCGATCCCGGTGTCGGGAAAACAGCCATTGCCGAAGGTCTGGCGCTGAAAATCACCCGCGGTGAAACCCCGGATGTGCTGTCGAAATCGACGATCTATTCGCTCGACATGGGCGCGCTTCTGGCTGGAACCCGCTATCGCGGGGATTTCGAGGAACGACTGAAGGCAGTCGTCTCGGAACTGGAAAATCACCCTGATGGGATTTTGTTCATCGACGAGATTCACACGGTGATCGGGGCCGGCGCCACATCAGGTGGTGCCATGGATGCGTCGAACCTGCTCAAACCTGCCTTGCAGGGCGGCAAACTGCGCTGCATGGGTTCGACCACATATAAGGAGTTTCGCCAGCATTTCGAAAAGGATCGGGCGCTGAGCCGCCGGTTCCAGAAGATTGATGTCAATGAACCTTCAGTCGATGATACGATCAAGATCCTGATGGGGCTGAAACCCTATTTCGAAAAGCATCACGAACTCCGTTATACGCATGATGCGATCAAGTCGGCGGTAGAACTGTCGGCGCGTTACATTCATGACCGCAAACTACCTGATAAGGCGATCGACGTGATCGATGAGGCCGGCGCTGCCCAGCATCTGGTGGCGGAAAGCAAACGCCGCAAGACCATCGGGCCGAAAGAGATTGAGGCCGTGGTGGCCAAAATCGCCCGCATCCCACCCAAGAACGTGTCCAAGGACGATGCCGAGATATTGAAGGACCTGGAAAAGACGCTCAAGCGTGTTGTCTTCGGGCAAGACAAGGCGATCACGGCGCTTGCCTCGGCCATCAAGCTGGCGCGTGCAGGCTTGCGGGAACCCGAAAAGCCCATCGGCAACTACCTCTTTGCGGGGCCGACGGGTGTGGGCAAGACGGAAGTGGCCAAGCAACTGGCAGATTCGCTGGGTGTCGAGTTGTTGCGCTTTGACATGTCGGAATACATGGAAAAGCACGCCGTCAGCCGCCTGATCGGCGCACCGCCGGGCTATGTCGGCTTTGATCAGGGCGGCATGCTGACGGACGGTGTCGATCAGCATCCGCATTGCGTGCTCTTGCTGGACGAAATGGAAAAGGCGCATCCGGATGTCTACAACATTCTCTTGCAGGTGATGGATCATGGCAAACTCACCGATCACAACGGCCGGACGGTAGATTTCCGCAATGTGATCCTGATCATGACGTCGAATGCCGGCGCCTCGGAAATGGCAAAATCCGCCATCGGTTTTGGCCGCGACAAGCGTGAGGGCGAGGATACGGCGGCAATCGAACGCACCTTCACGCCGGAATTCCGCAACCGTCTGGATGCGATCATTTCCTTTGCCGCACTGCCGCGTGAGGTCATTCTGCAAGTGGTGGAGAAGTTCGTATTGCAGCTTGAGGCACAGCTGATGGATCGCCACGTACATATTGAGCTGACGCCCGAAGCTGCTGGCTGGCTGGCCGAAAAGGGTTACGACGACCGGATGGGTGCGCGGCCCCTGGCCCGGGTCATTCAGGAACATATCAAGAAGCCGCTGGCCGAAGAATTGCTGTTTGGCAAACTTATGAAGGGCGGTGTGGTTCAGGTCGTGCTGAAAGATGGCGCAATCGAGTTGAAGATCGGAGAACCGGAAAAGCGGCAGATATCCGGCAGCAAACCGCCACTCTTGACCGCCGAATAGAGATCTTCGATCTGCTGATACGTCAGGCCAGGCCCATTGAGGGCCCGGCCTGACGGCCTCCGGCGGGAATATTTATCAAAAGAAGAAGCGATCAGAAGATGATTGGTGAAACCGCCTATTGCCTGGTTTCTTCTTTTTAAAAATATTCCGGGGGACGTCCTCGCAATCTGCGAGGACGGGGGGCAGCGCCCCCAAACATCGCCGGATGTCAGCGCTCAGTCAGCTTCAGCTCGATGCGGCGGTTTTGGGCACGCGCCTCGGCGCTGTCGTCATTGGCGACAGGCCAGTATTCGCCGAAACCGGTAGCCGCCAGCCGCTCCGGTGGAAATCCGAGCGTATTTTGCATGAAGCGAACAACTGAAAGTGCGCGGCCCTGGCTGAGTTCCCAGTTGTCGCTGTATTTACCGGTTCCGGCCAGTGGGACATTGTCAGTGTGTCCATCGACGCGGATGATCCAGTCGATTTCAGGCGGGATAGCGGCGGCGATTTCCTGCAAGATCGCCACCACACCAGCGATCTGGCTGCGGCCCTCGGCGGCAAGATCGGCCGAGGCCGGTTCAAACAATACTTCGGACGAAAAGACGAAGCGGTCACCCACAACACGCACGCCTTCGCGCCCCGCCAGCACTTCAGACAGCTTGCCAAAGAATTCCGACCGGTACCGCGACAGTTGCTTGGTTTCGGCCTTGAGCGCCTCCGCCTCGGCTGCCAGCGCTTTGGCTTCCTCCTCAAGACGGATCTTTTCGGCCTCTTCGAGTTCCGCGCGGCGTCTTTGCTCTGATGCCACTTGGGCCAGAGCGGAGTTGAGCTGGGTACCCAGCGCTTCGATCTGGACCTTGGCATCGCTGTCCTTGGCCGCCGAGGCATCCAGCAGCCCCTGCAATGTGCCAAGTTGGCTGCGCAGCGCCGTCACCTGTTCGTTCAGGAGCGCCACCTTGCGCGCGGCTTCGGCCGAAACAGCCTTTTCGGCGGCAAGCGCGCTATCGGCGGTTGCCAGCAATGCTGCGCGTTCCTCGGCTTCGGTGAGCGATGTACCCGCAGCCGCTTCGGCAGCGCGCTTGGCTGCAAAGGCCGCTGCAAGCTGTCGTTCCATTTCCGCCCGGGTTTCCTCGAAAGCGGCTTGGTCCGCCGCAACGGCAGCCTTTGCAGCCGCCAATTCTTCGGCGGTTGCCGATTGCGCCAGAAGGGCCGCGGCAAGTTTGCTGTCCATATCCTTGCGGGCCGTGTTCGCAGCCGCAAGAAGTGTCAGCGTTTCTTCAGCGCGGCGGCGCTGTTCCTCGAGCGCCAGCGTCATTGAGGTCAGTTCATCATCCGCGCCTTTGAGTTTTTCACGCAAGGCTGCAGCGGCAGCGGCCTCGGTCAGTTGTGCGGTCTCGGCCTCGTTCAGGCGGGCTGCAGTTGCGTCTCGCTCCGCCTTCAGATCAGCCGCCAGAAGCTCGAGCGCTTCGCGTCGGGCTGCATTGAGACGGGCAGCTTCGGCCTGGGCATCGATTTCGGCGCGCGCCTGTGCCACCGCAAGGTTGAGCGCCTCCTGGGCCGTCAGAAGCTGGGCGCGCGATTCATTGAGGTCGGCGATTTCCAGGCGCGCCGCGTCACGTTCGCTAAGCAGGGTGGCGACCTGCGATTCAAAATCAGTGATCTTGGCCTCGGCTGCGGAAAGCTTGGAAGTTTGGCCTTCGATCTGCGTTGTCAGGGTAGCAATCAGGGCTGATTGCCGGTCTGCAGCAGAAAGCGCGCTGGACAGGTCGGCATTGAGGCCGGACACCTCTGTTTCCAGCCCTGCCGAACGGTCCCGTTCGAGGCCCAAGGCTTCGGCCAGGCCGGAAACCTGTACAGACAATTCATCAAGTTCATGATCCTGCGTATTGATGGTTTCGCGAAGGGAAAACTGCACGATCATGAAAATCGTCAGCACGAACATCAGCACCATCAGAAGTGCGGTCATCGCATCGACAAAACCGGGCCAGATCGCTGTCGAAAACCTCTGTGCGTTGCGCCCGCCTGCCAGTGCCATCGTCAGCCTCGCCGTGCCGGACCAGGACCGGCATCAATCCGCGCCAACGTGCGCACTGCTCGGGTCAGTTCGGCCAGATCACCGCGCAGATCTGCGATACTTTCCTGGCGTCCGGCAGCCACCTCTTCCAATAGCCGCAGCAACTGCACATCGATGGACCGCAGCCGCATCCGGCTTTCGGCGTCGACGCCTTCCAGGGTGGCACCGGGTTCTGTGGGGGCCTTGGCCGCAAGCGCGAGCATCTTTTCCTGGCCTTCTGCAATGCGCTTGAGTGTATCGCCGGAACCCGCTTCGGCGGATAGCTCATTGGCCAGGCTTTCGACGGCGGCAGCGACCCCTTCCAGAGTTTCATTGATGGAGTCGCGTTCAGCAGCCGATTGCACCAGAATGGATTGCAGCACCGAAACCTGTTCGGCCATATGATCCATGCCCTTGAGGACCAGGTGGTTATCGCTGCCACCTTCACCCCCTTCGCCCGCAAAGCTGAGCCGGGTGAACGACGTCATCCATTCTTCCAATTCGCGGTAAAAACGGTTCTGACCGTGGCTGGCAAAAAGCTCCAGCAGGCCGACCACAAGCGAACCGGCAAGACCGAGCAGCGATGAGGAAAACGCCGTGCCCATGCCACCCAGCTGCGCCTCAAGCCCGGTCATCAGCTTATCGAAAACCTGCATGCTGCTTTCGCCTTCCTGGGGCGCAAGTGCACGGATCGTATCGACCACCGCCGGGACGGTGGTGGCCAATCCGTAGAACGTTCCGAGCAGGCCGAGGAAAATCAGCAGGCTGGTGAGATAGCGGGTGATGTCGCGGGCTTCGTCGATGCGGGTGGCGACGGATTCAAGGATCGAGCGGGCCGATGAATTCGAAATCTGGCTTGTATGCTTGCCGCGTGAGCGCAAGAGCGCTGCCAATGGTGCCAGCATTCGCGGCGCGATGGTCAGTTCATGGCCGGGTCGTTCTGCGGCAAAACCCTCGATCCAGTTGACCGAACTGACGAGTTGCGCGACCTGCCAGAAACAGGTCATCACACCCAGGATGAAGACCCCCAGAATGAACCCGTTAAGGTAAGGGTTGGCCAGAAAGATCGCAAAAATGCGCCCATAGGCAAAATAGGCACCTGTGCTGACCAGAACCACGACCAGCAACATCAAGGCGATCTGTCTTACGGGCTGCGAAAAAAGCAGCACGGCCTCACGCACGGGTTTGTCCATCTGGAGCGCTACCCCTGTCCATATTTTTCGTTGCTGGCACAATATGCGCTACTGTCGCTGCTGCCAAGCTGTATTGGCCCCTTATCGGGTTGCGGCACGGTTTTAGCCGAAAGAAGGGTCGGAAACCAAAGCCCGAACCTTCGCCGCGAGCCAGTCGAGATCCGGATCGGCAATGCCGAGTTCCGCCAAATGTGCGGCGGTATTCCAGAGGTATTCGGTGTTGGGACCACGTCCGCCGATAGCCTTTGCAATGATCTCGGCCTGTTCGACCAGACTGAGTTGGCCGCAATATTGCACGTGATCAGGGTCAATGACATAGGCCACGGCCTCAACCTGCCGCCCGTCATTCAGCGCAAGCGGCAACGTCTTTTCGAGATAGGCGGATGAAACCAGTTCACGTTCGCGCAGGTAGGTCAGGGTTTGGTCGCGATCGGCAGGTGCCACCGAAAATGCTACGCCATCGCAATGGCTGTCGGCGTAACGGTCAAGCGCCAGCACCAACCCCGGCTGATCGACCGTGCCACGGTGGTGAATCGAGCGCATACAAAATGACCGATGCCAACCCGAAAGCCGTGCCTGCACCCGTTCCTGATAGGCAAAACCCGGCTCCCAGAGGAGCGAGCCGTAGCCGAAGACCCACAAAGATTTCATGCCCTACCCGCTGGTTCTTGCCTTGCCCCGTCTATAAACAGCATCGCGAGGCAACAAGGAAGGCCCCCGGGCGATGCGTGTGATCCTTTGGCTGACGGCGCTGGCATGTGCCCTTTACGGCGGATATTGGGCCGTAAGTTCGCGCGCCGTGCTGGAAGGTACCAATGCGGCGCTGGCCGACCTGCGGTCGGATGGCCATGCCGATTATGGGACGGTGGAGCTGTCGGGGTTTCCATCACGCTTCGATCTCAGGATCGAAACGCCTGCATTCTTCAGTGCAGATGGCTTTGCCCGCTGGCAGGCGCCCTATGTGCAAATCTACGCCTTGTCCTACCAACCCAACCATATCATTGCCGTCTGGCCGCAAACGCAAAAGGTGACGCTGGGGCGCGAAACGCTGGAGGTCAATTCGACTGACGCACGCGCGAGTGTGGTCTTTGGCATTGGCGCAAGCCTGCCGTTGGATCATGCGCAGATGGTGGCGCAAGGTATCACCGTGGTGTCGGATGCGGATTGGAGCGCGGACCTGACCGAGATGCGTCTGGCAATGCGCCAAGGCACTTCAACCGCAAACGCACAGGAAGTTGGCATTGAGGTTCTTAACCTCGGCCTGACGGGCGGCACTGCCGAACAACTGATCGCTGCGGGGCCACTGCCCGCACGCGTAGATCGCGCAAGGTTGGATGCAGTGTTGAGCCTTGACGGGCCGATTGACAGGTTCACCCCGAAAAAAGGGTTGCGTGTGCTTGCTATGGATGTCCGGGCGCTTGAGTTGGATTGGGGCAATGCCCGGTTGCGCGGCGATGGTGCGCTGGCAATCAATGCCGCAGGCCAGCCAGAGGGTCGTATTGCGCTGCGCGTCGCCAACTGGCGCGAC
>JAOUMG010000074.1 GCA_029881635.1 Paracoccaceae bacterium
TCGAGGTTACGGAGCGCCTCCTCGCCGACGTTCGGGATATCTCGGGTGATTTCCTCGGGCCCGAGCTTTGTGTCACGGGCGGCGACTTCGTATTCCTCGATATGGATCGAGGTGAAGACGTCATCCTTGACGATACGCTCGGAGATCAGGATCGAGTCTTCGTAGTTGTAGCCGTTCCACGGCATGAAGGCGACGATGACGTTCTTGCCAAGCGCCAGTTCCCCCATATCCGTTGACGGGCCATCGGCGATGACTTCGTTCTTGGTAACCTTGTCGCCCACTTTCACCAGAGGTTTCTGGTTGATACAGGTGTTCTGGTTCGACCGCTGGAACTTGCGCAGACGGTAGATATCGACACCGGCATCGCCCATTTCCAGATCTTCTGTGGCGCGCACAACGATACGCGTCGCGTCGACCTGGTCGATCACGCCGCCACGCTTTGCCATGATGGCAGCGCCCGAATCTTCGGCAACGACGCCTTCGATCCCGGTGCCGACAAACGGTGCGTCCGCCTGCAGCAAAGGCACGGCCTGACGCTGCATATTCGAACCCATCAGTGCGCGGTTGGCGTCATCATTCTCAAGGAACGGGATGAGCGAGGCCGCGACCGAAACCAGCTGCTTCGGCGAAACGTCGATCAGGGTTACGACATCCGGCGGATTGAGCATGAATTCGCCCGACTGGCGGGTTGACACCAGATCGTTCTTGAATCTGCCTTCGTCATCAAGCTGCGCGTTGGCCTGCGCAACCGTGTGGCGCATTTCTTCGGTGGCCGACATGTACTGCACATCATCGGTCACCTTGCCGTCCTTGACCTTGCGGTAAGGGGTTTCGATGAAACCGTATTTGTTCACGCGGGCATAGGTCGCCAAGGAGTTGATCAGACCGATGTTCGGGCCTTCGGGCGTTTCAATCGGGCACATCCGGCCATAGTGGGTCGGGTGTACGTCGCGCACTTCAAAGCCTGCGCGTTCGCGGGTCAGACCACCCGGCCCAAGCGCGGAAAGACGCCGCTTGTGGGTGACTTCCGACAGCGGGTTGGTCTGGTCCATGAACTGTGACAGCTGTGAGGAGCCAAAGAATTCGCGCACGGCCGCCGCGGCCGGTTTCGCGTTGATCAGATCCTGCGGCATGACTGTGTCGATCTCGACCGAGGACATACGTTCCTTGATCGCGCGCTCCATGCGGAGGAGACCCACGCGGTACTGGTTTTCCATCAGCTCGCCGACCGAACGCACCCGGCGGTTGCCGAGGTGGTCGATATCGTCGATATCGCCGCGCCCGTCACGCAGATCGACCAGCGCCTTGATACAGGCGATGATGTCTTCGCGGCGAAGGGTACGAATCGTGTCCTCGGCATCAAGGTCGAGGCGCATGTTCATCTTGACCCGGCCAACAGCGGAAAGGTCATAACGCTCGCTGTCGAAGAAGAGCGTATCGAACAGCGCAGATGCCGCTTCGACGGTGGGCGGTTCGCCCGGACGCATCACGCGGTAGATATCCATGAGCGCCCCGTCGCGGTTCATGTTCTTATCTGCTGCAAGCGTGTTGCGCATGTAGGGGCCGACATTCACGTTGTCGATGTCCAGAACCGGAATATCGGTGATGCCGTTATCGAGCAGAACCTTCAGCGATCCACCAGATACTTCGCCATCCTTGTCCAGCGTCCAAGTCAGTTCATCACCGGCCTCGACATAAATCGCGCCGGTTTCTTCGTTGATGATGTCCTTGGCGACATAACGGCCGACGATATGGTCAAAGGGCACCAGCAGTTCTTTGACCTTGCCCTCTTCAATCAGTTTCTTGACCATACGCGGAGTGACTTTTTCACCCGCTTTGCCAATGACTTCGCCAGTGGCTGCATCAACCAGGTCATGTACCGGGCGCGTTCCGCGCGCGCGTTCCGGGAAGAACTTGGTCACCCAGCCCTTGTTCTTCTTCAGCTTGAACGAAACGGTGTTGTAATAGGCATCCATGATGCCTTCCTGATCGAGCCCGAGCGCATAGAGAAGCGTCGTCACCGGCAGTTTGCGGCGACGGTCGATGCGCGAAAACACCAGATCCTTGGCGTCGAACTCGAAATCGAGCCAGGAGCCACGGTAAGGAATGATCCGGCAGGCGAACAGAAGCTTGCCCGAGGAATGGGTCTTGCCCTTGTCATGGTCGAAGAAAACGCCGGGCGAACGGTGCATCTGGGAAACGATGACCCGCTCTGTGCCGTTGACGATGAAGGTCCCATTCGGGGTCATCAGGGGCATGTCGCCCATGAAAACATCCTGCTCCTTGATGTCCTTGACCGATTTTGCGCCGGTATCCTCGTCGACATCGAACACGATCAGGCGCAGCGTCACCTTCAAAGGTGCCGCATAGGTCATGTCACGCGCCTGACATTCCTCGACGTCGTATTTCGGTTTTTCCAACTCGTATTTCACGAATTCAAGGATCGCGTTTTCGTTGAAATCCTTGATCGGAAAGACCGACTGGAAGACGCCCTGAATTCCGTTACCGTCGGCTGGCACGTCGCCATCGCCGGATTTCAGAAAGAGGTCATAGGAAGATTTCTGAACCTCGATGAGGTTCGGCATCTTGAGGACTTCACGGATTTTGCCGAAGTATCTGCGGATACGCTTCTGGCCAACGTAGCTCTGTGCCATGCTCGTGGTCACCTTTCGTCTCTTCGCGGGGGCGATACGTCGGGGTCACGCATCGCGCCGCTTGCGAATGAAGGAAGTCAGGTTCTATTCCCGCAGACCGTCCCACCGGCCTGCACCCGAACCCTGAACCTTGCCTTGGAAGGGGCTTGATCGGCCGAAGCCCCTTCCAAGACAGGTTCGGCTGGGCCCGGAAAACACCCCGGACCCAGCCAATTTCAGTGGCAGGGGCGCGTTCGCACCCCGCCTTATTACTTCAGCTCAACCTTGGCGCCAGCTGCTTCCAGCTTGCCTTTGATTTCTTCGGCTTCAGCTTTGGAGGCGCCTTCTTTGACTTTGCCGCCAGCTTCAACCAGGTCTTTTGCTTCTTTCAGACCAAGACCGGTGATCGTGCGAACTTCTTTGATCACGTTGATCTTTTGTGCACCGGCTTCGGTCAGCACAACGTCAAATTCGGTCTTTTCTTCTGCAGCTTCAGCAGCCGCAGCAGGTCCCGCCATCATGACGGCGCCACCGGCAGCCGGCTCGATGCCGTATTCGTCTTTCAGGATGGTCTTGAGTTCCTGCGCTTCAAGAAGCGTCAGGCCCACAATCTGTTCGGCGAGTTTTTTAAGATCAGCCATTTTTTGTTCCGTTCCTAAGTATGTGTTCCAACGACGGGTTTAAACCCCCACGAAGGTTTCAAGTTGCTCACGCGGCTTGCCGCTCCTCCAGGGTGGAGAGGATGCTCGCGATGTTCGAAGCAGGCGCGCCAATGGCACCGGCGATGTTGGCAGCAGGGGCACCAATGCAACCGACGATCGAAGCGATAAGCTCCTCACGCGACGGCATGGCGGCCACAGCTTTGACACCGGCCGGATCCAAGGCCGTTTCGCCCATTGCACCACCGAGAACCACGAATTTTTCGTTGGCCTTGGCATAGGTGTCCGCGACCTTCGCAGCTGCGACTGGGTCTTCGGAATAGGCGAGAACGGTCATGCCCAAAAGCAGATTGCCGATGCTTGCGCAGGGCTTTCCTTCTAGGGCGATCTTGGCGAGCTTGTTCTTGGCAACGCGTACGGACCCACCCGCTTCACGCATGCTTGCGCGCAGGTCCTGCATCTGAGCAACTGTCATGCCTTCGTAGTGGGCAACCACCACGACGCCAGAGCTTTCGAAGATCTGGCCGAGTTCCTCGACCACTTTCTCTTTCTGGGCTCTATCCACAGTTTCACTCCAAGTATGGGGGCTTGCGCCCCCGGCTCAATTTTGTCCCGGAAAGTTTCCGGAACGTTCGGGTCCGTTTCCGGGTCCCGAGGCCAGAATCGCCCGAGGTAAGACCCCGGTTAATCTCGTCTCGTTCCCCATCTCAGGAAGGATTTATGAGGTTTCCCCCACCCTCCGTCTCGGACAGGACAGGGCCATGAGGCCCCGCCATTCGCCCCGGGCCAAAGCCCGGCGCAAATTCTTTATCAGGCGTTGCCAGTCGCCGAGGTCAGATCAAGGCTGATGCCCGGACCCATCGTCGAAGACAGAGACACCTTTTTCACATATGTGCCTTTGGCGCCTGCCGGCTTGGCCTTGGCGACCGCATCCACAAAGGCGCGAACGTTTTCGATCAGCTTCTTTTCGTCGAAAGACGCCTTGCCGACACCTGCATGGATGACACCGGCTTTTTCGGCTTTGAACTGAACTTCCCCGCCTTTTGCAGCTTCGACGGCTGCTTTCACATCCATCGTCACAGTACCGACCTTCGGGTTCGGCATCAGGTTGCGCGGCCCGAGGATCTTGCCAAGACGGCCGACCAGCGGCATCATGTCCGGCGTTGCGATGCAACGGTCGAATTCAATCTTGCCGGACTGGATGGTTTCCATCAGGTCTTCGGCGCCGACGATATCGGCACCTGCCGCCGTTGCTTCATCCGCTTTGGGGCCGCGTGCAAACACGGCGACACGAACGGTTTTACCGGTGCCATTTGGCAGCGACACCACACCGCGGACCATCTGGTCTGCATGGCGCGGATCAACCCCGAGATTCATCGCGATCTCGACGGTTTCATCGAACTTCGCGGTGGCCGAGGCTTTGACCAGCTTTACGGCATCTTCGACCGAAAGGTACGACTTGCCTTCGAATGCGGCCTTCGCCGCGGTTGTGCGTTTTCCAAACTTGGCCATGATTTACCCCTTCACCTCGATACCGATCGAACGGGCGGAACCGAGGATGATCTGCATTGCAGCCTCGACATCATTCGCGCTCAGATCCTTCATCTTGGCTTCGGCAATCTCGCGCACCTGAGCCACGGTCACAGAGCCGGCCGTTTCGCGGCCTGGCTTTTCGGATCCGCGCGGGCGGTTACGCTTGCCTTGCGGCTTCAGGCCCGCAGCTTTCTTCAGGTAAAATGAGGCTGGTGCCGTCTTGGTTTCAAAGCTGAAGGACTTGTCCGCGTAATAGGTGATGATCACCGGAACAGGGGAACCGGCTTCCATTTCCTGAGTCTTCGCATTGAAGGCCTTGCAGAATTCCATGATATTGATGCCGCGCTGGCCCAGTGCGGGACCAACGGGGGGCGAAGGATTAGCCTGCCCCGCCTTGATTTGCAGCTTCAGGCTGCCGACTACTTTCTTGGCCATCTGGCCTCTCCTTTATCACTATCGCCAAATCTGGCGCAGTTTAGTGGTTCGGTCCCCCCGGAGAAAATCCGGTGTCGCCTCCCACAGCCAAACACGTCAGCTGCCTTTCGACACCTGCGTGAATTCCAGTTCTACCGGCGTTGGCCGGCCAAAAATCGATACCGTCACCTTCAGGCGGCTGGCATTCTCGTCGACTTCCTCGACCATGCCGGAAAAGCCCTCGAAGGGGCCGTCGGCAACTTTGACCTGCTCACCGATTTCGAAACGGATCAGATTGCGCGGGGCTTCAGTGCCTTCTTCGGCGCGCTTGAGGATGCCGTTGACTTCGGCATCACGCATCGGCATCGGGCGGCCTTGGGGGCCCAGAAAGCCGGTGACCCGGTTGATCGACGTCACGAGGTGATAGCCCCGGTCGGTCATGTCCATGTGAACAAGCACATAGCCCGGCATGAAGCGGCGTTCAGACGTTACCTTCTTGCCACGACGGATTTCCAGGACCTCTTCAGTGGGCACCAGAACTTCGTCGATCTCATCCTCGAGGCCCTTTTCGGCCACGGCTTGCTTGATCTGTTCGGCGATTTTCTTCTCGAAATTCGAGAGAACACTCACCGAATACCACCGCTTCGCCATCTGAACCTGACCTCATTCCGCCGACGGCGGACCGTCGAAAATTCTGTATTTCCAGTGAGTTATCCCACCGTTACCCGAACAAAAAACAGCGCGCGAGAGCGAATCGTTGCGCGCCGGTATCCGGGAAGTGCCGCTCATCTACCCTTGAACAGTAATGAATTCAAGGCCGATCGGCCCGAAAACTGCCAACCTTAGTCAAACATTCCAAGGGTCGATGTCAGACCATATTGAATAATGGTATCGACCAGAAAAAAGAAGACCGAAGTCAACGCCGCCATGATGAAAACCATGATCGTGGTCATCAACACCTCGCGCCGGGTGGGCCAGACAACTTTGCCTACTTCGGTACGAACCTGTTGCAAGAACAATAGGGGATTGGCCATTCATTCGCCTCGGAATTTGCGTCAACGAGTGGCAGATACGCGCCTTGGCGGGCAATTTCAACCCCGCCCGCAGCCGTCCCGCACCCGTCCCGCCCGCGTCGGGTATCCGTCGGGCATCCGTCCCGACAAGTGTCGGGACAGATGCTTTTCCAGACCACCTTCCCGACCATGTGAATCCCGCGTTACCCCTTCGCCCGATTTCCGCATCATCAAGACCACGAGCAGTGCTGGCAGCACCGTCCCAAGGTGTCCGTGCTCCATGCCGACGGCCTCGGCTCGGTCCGGGCGGTCACTGATGCTACAGGGCTTGCCACTGAGCGCACCACCTACCGCCCCTACGGCGAGGAAGTCACACAGCTTCAGCCGCTGACCCTGCCCGAGACCAAGGGCTTCATCGGCGAACGCTTCGACGACGCCTCCGGCCTGCAATACCTCAACGCGCGGTACTACGACCCCAGACTTGGCCTCTTCATCCAGCCCGACTGGTGGGAGGTCATGCAAGAGGGCGTGGGGACCAACAGGTATAGCTACTCCTTCAATGATCCCGTCAATGGGCGGGATCCGGGTGGGCATGTCATTGAGACCCCGTGGGACGTCTTGAACATCGCCATCGGCGCGACGTCACTATACGGAAACCTAAGTTCAGGTGATATAGTTGGTGCATTAGTTGACGTAGTTGGCTTAACTTACGACGCGGGTGCAACCGCGTCGCCAGGTGTTCCCGCTGGCGGCTCGGCGGCAATTTTGACAACTCGAATCCTCCGCGCCGGCAAGGCACTGACCTCTAGAGCCGAAAAGCTGTCAGAAATAGCCAAGACGCCGGGGTTGAGTCCTGAAGTCATCGGAAAATTGAATTCAGCCGCAAGACGAATGAACGCTTCGGTTTGTCAAACCGATCTTTCCGCCATCTCCGGCATGCTAAAGGAGACGCTTGGAATACCGCTGGGGATAACTAAACCGAACGGATCGCTCTTTGATCACATAACAAAATATAACCAAGGGTTAGATTCATTAGCTGGAAAAAAAGGAGCGATCGCTTAACTTGAGCATATTCTTCGAAATGCAGAAAAATCTGGCCTTACGGCAGCACAACTAAGGGAGGTAAAAAAGGCACTCAGGACAGCGGAAGCCCAAAGAAAGCGCCTTCAAAGGTTAAAAGATGCGGCCGAAAAAGCCAAAGAAGCGATGGAAAAAACGGAGGACAAGACGCCGTGAAACTTGAAAAGATTTTTTCTGAAGTCAAAGGCGGCCGAAAACTAAGCGAGCGCGAGTTGGCGGACCTCAAAAAGACGATTCTGGACCGCTCTGCTACGCCCTATGAGCTATCGCAGATTGTTTTGACCTATTGCCATTTACGCCCAATTGATGCCGATTTGGTAGTGTCGATCGCAGATTTGGCGTCGGAGTATGTCAAAGCAGGTGATGAGGAAAAAGCTTTCTGCGCC
>JAOUMG010000075.1 GCA_029881635.1 Paracoccaceae bacterium
CAAGGCGCTTGCCATGGACGGCGTGATTGATGTTCTGAACGGCAAGCAACTGACCGGTGATGGCATTGGCAACCTTATCTGCGGATGGGCGATCACGTCAAAGAACGGCAACCCGATGAACATGGGCGCCTGGTCTGCGCTGGCAACTGAAAAAGTGCGCTATGTCGGCGACGCCGTGGCCGTCGTGATTGCCGAAACACAAGCGCTGGCACGCATTGCGGCAGAAGAGGTCGAGGTCGATTATGAGGTGTTGCCGGTTGCCGCCAACATCCGGGCTGCGATGGCCAAAGGCGCACCGCAGATCCACGAAAACGCCCCGGGCAACCAGATTTATGACTGGGAATTGGGCGATGAGGCCGCAACAGATGCAGGGCTGGCCAGTGCCGCCCACGTCACCAAGCTCAGCCTCACCAACAACCGCTTGTCCCCGAACCCGATGGAACCCCGCAGCGCCGTTGCGACCTATGACGACGCCGAGGGGCATTACACGCTTTATACCACCAGCCAAAACCCCCATGTGGCGCGGCTGGTCCTGTCAGCGTTCTACAATGTGGCCCCTGAAAACAAGCTGCGCGTGATCGCGCCGGATGTGGGCGGTGGCTTTGGTGCCAAGATCTACATCTACCCCGAGGAGATTACCTGTCTCTGGGCGTCAATGAAAACCAACCGGTCAGTTAAGTGGACTTCGGACCGCTCTGAGGCGTTTGTCACCGACGCACATGGCCGCGACCACATCACAACCGCGCAAATGGGTTTTGACAAGAACGGCAAGATCACCGGCTTCAAGATCGACACTCTGGCCAATCTCGGCGCTTATATGTCGTTGTTCTCAAGCTCGGTGCCAACCTATCTTTATGCGCCGCTCATGTCGGGTCAGTACGATATTCAGAATATCCACTGCAACGTACGCACCTATTACACCAACACCGTTCCGGTAGATGCCTATCGTGGCGCTGGCCGGCCGGAGGCGACCTATCTGATCGAACGCATGATGGAAACCGCCGCGCGTGAAATGGGCATGGACCCGGCCGAGCTGCGGCGGCGCAATTTTGTGCAAAGTTTCCCGCATCAGACGCCGGTTCTCATGCAATACGATGCAGGGGATTTTCCGAAGCTGCTGAAAATGGCGCAGGACGCCGCCGATGTGGCCGGCTTCCCCGCCCGAAAGGCCGAGGCCGCTGCACGTGGCAAATTGCGGGGCCTGGGGTATTCGACCTTCATCGAAGCCTGCGGTCTGGCGCCCTCCAAGGCGGCAGGATCGCTGGGCGCTGGGGTTGGTCTTTGGGAATCCGCCGAAGTGCGGGTAAACCCCGTCGGCTCAATCGAGGTTCTGACAGGCAGCCATAGCCATGGCCAGGGCCACGAAACGACATTCGCGCAGATCGTCGCCGAAAGGTTCGGCCTGCCTCTCGAAAACGTCTCCATCGTGCATGGGGATACCGACAAAGTTCAGTTCGGCATGGGTACCTATGGGTCCCGTTCCGGCCCGGTTGGAATGTCCGCCGTTGTCAAGGCGATGGACAAGGTCGAGGCCAAGGTCAAGAAAATCGCCGCCCACACGCTGGAAGCGTCGGAAGACGATATCATTATCGAAGGCGGGCAGGTGAAAGTGGCTGGCACCGACAAAGCCATGGCCTGGCACGAGGTGGGTCTGGCTGCCTACGTTGCCCACAACCTGCCCGACGATATGGAACCGGGGCTGAAAGAGACCGCTTTCTTTGACCCGGTCAATTTCTCGTTCCCGTCGGGCGCCTTCATCTGTGAGGTAGAGGTTGACCCCGATACTGGCGAAACCGACATCGTCAACTTTACCTCGGCGGATGATTTCGGCACCATCATCAACCCGATGATCGTCGAAGGTCAGGTCCACGGCGGTGTCACCCAAGGCATCGGTCAGGCGATGCTGGAGCAGGTTATCTATGACGAAGATGGCCAGCTGCAGACCGGATCCTATATGGATTACGCCATGCCGCGCGCTGCGGATGTGCCATTCTACACCATCAGCCACCACACAGGTTCGCCCAGCCCGAACAATCCGCTGGGTGTCAAAGGCTGTGGCGAGGCGGGGGCCATCGGATCGCCTCCGGCTGTCATCAACGCCATTACCGATGCCATCGGCAGCAATGATCTGGCCATGCCTGCGACCCCGCAGGCGGTCTGGAACGCCATTCAGGCGGCAAAGTAAAGGAGGATTGAAAATGTATCCGACAAAATACCACAAAGCCGCCAGCATCGACGACGCCGTTGCCGCACTCACATCCGGTGAATCCACCAAGATACTGGCAGGCGGCCAAACCCTTTTGGCAACGATGAAACAGCATCTGGCTGCACCCAGCGATCTTGTGGATGTTCGCAAGATTAACGGTCTGTCCGGGGTTTCCGTGAAGGGCAATACTCTGGCAATTGGGGCCGCAACGATCCATGCAGATGTGGCAGGCAATGCCGATGTGCGGCGTCTCTGCCCGGCGCTGGCCTCCCTCGCGGGGGGGATCGGTGATCCGGCTGTGCGCCATATGGGCACAATTGGCGGGTCCATCGCCAACAATGATCCTGCGGCGGATTACCCGGCCGGGCTTTTGGCCCTTGGCGCAAGCATTGTGACAAACAAGCGCCAGATCGCAGCGGATGATTTCTTTACCGGCCTGTTCACGACCGCACTGGAAGAGGACGAGATCATCACCGCGGTTCACGTCACCGCACCAGCACGGGCAGCCTATGCCAAGTTTCGCCAGCCGGCGTCGCTTTTCGCGCTCGTGGGTGTCTGCGTCGCCCAAGGTGCGGGCGGCACACGCGTTGCCGTAACCGGCGCCGGTGACGATGGTGTTTTTCGCCATGCAGGGCTGGAAGCCGCCCTTTCGGCCAACTGGTCAACCGATGCGATGAACGCCGTGGCTGTACAAAGCGAAGACCTGATGTCGGATCTTCACGCCAGCGCTGAGTACCGCGCCAACCTCATCAAGGTTCTTGCAAAGCGCGCCGTAGCGGCGGCCAGCTGACGGGGGGATGGCTCTCTGCCAGTCGGTTGCGAGTGAGGCGCCACCGGTCTTGTGGCGTTCTCTAGCCCAACAAAGACCGCGCTGCTGAATGAAAACAGCGGCGCGGTTGTGATTGATAACTACCCTGCGTGAGACACATCCTTCAGCAATATACCGGTCGCAACACGGGGCAATATGCAGAAGACCGAAACTTACGGATCAATCACTCAGAAGCTGCGGCCATTGTCAGCTTGTTGAGGGCACCGGACATGTTCGCCAGAAACCCGGCATCCTTCGGAACTGCCAGATCGTCAAAAGTTTCTGACGGGACCTGATAGGCAAGCCAGACAGAACCGCTGGCATCTTCATAGACCAGAACCTTCAACGGCAAATATAGCCCGGCCAATGGGTCAGCCTGCATCGCTGGTGTCCCCAGTTTGGGGTTGCCGAAGATCAGGAGCTGCGACGGGGCCATCTGCATATCGACGCTGGCCGCACCCGCTGCGTGATCGACACGGGCGAAAACGGTCGCTCCGGCACCTTTGACCTTGGTTTCCAGGCGGTCCATCACTTCTGCCACTTGGCCTTTGGCGGCGACGCGAATGACATCCTCGGCGCTGGCGGGCAGCGCGATCACGGCGGACATGAGTGCAATGACGAACCTTATCATGGTGAACCTCCTGAAAATCATTTGATTGCAATCCTAACTTAATGCACTGGCCTTCGTCTGCACCTGCCCATAAAACATTCCGTGATCGGCCAAGGACTGCCCACCATGCTCAAGACCCGCATCATTCCCTGCCTTGACGTGGCCGACGGCCGCGTCGTCAAGGGTGTCAACTTTGTCGATCTTGTCGATGCGGGCGACCCTGTCGAGGCCGCCAAGGCCTATGATGCGGCGGGTGCGGATGAGCTGTGTTTTCTTGACATTCATGCAACGCATGAAAATCGCGGGACCATGTTTGACCTTGTCACCCGGACGGCTGAACAATGCTACATCCCGCTGACGGTGGGTGGTGGTGTGCGCAGCCATGAGGATGTCCGCGCGCTGCTGTTGGCCGGGGCCGACAAGGTCAGCTTCAATTCTGCCGCCGTTGCCAACCCCGATGTGGTCGCAGAGGCGGCGGACCGGTTTGGCGGGCAATGCATTGTCGTGGCTATCGACGCAAAGACCGTCAGCCCCGGAAAGTGGGAGATTTTTACCCATGGCGGGCGCAAGGCTACCGGCATTGACGCGGTTGAATTCGCCCGCATGGTCGCGGCCAGGGGTGCAGGTGAAATCCTTCTGACATCCATGGACCGCGATGGCACCCGTGCCGGTTTCAACCTGCCGCTGACGCGGGCCATTTCCGATGCGGTCGATATCCCCGTGATCGCATCGGGCGGGGTTGGCACGCTTGACCATCTGGTCGAAGGCATCACCATCGGTGGGGCAAGTGCCGTTCTGGCCGCTTCGATCTTTCATTTCGGCGATTTCACCATCGGTGAGGCCAAGGCCCATATGGCCGCAGCCGGTATCCCCATGAGGTTATCATGACCAGCCTTGACCGCCTTGATGCGATTATCCAGTCCCGAAAAGGGGATGATCCGGAACAATCCTGGACCGCCGGCCTCTTGGCCAAAGGCCCGAAAAAATGTGCCGAGAAGTTTGGCGAGGAAGCGGTTGAGGCCATTATCGAGGCCGTCGCAGGCGACAAAAAAAGGCTGACGGCAGAGGCTGCGGACGTGCTTTATCATCTGTTGGTGATGCTGACGGCCTGCGATGTGCCTTTGGCCGATGTGATGTCCGAACTTGACCGCCGAGAAGGCCAATCCGGCCTCGCCGAAAAAGCCGCGCGACAATGAAGTGACGCCCGAAGTGTTTCGGGTTTCACCTGATGCAGTCACATCTGCCGATACGGGCGATGAGACTGCGGTTCTTTTCCGCAAAAAGGCGCCCGAACCAGAAGGCCGGGCGCCAGTCGCGGAACGAGGGACAGTGAACAGAGGCGCTGCTGTTCCGTGCTACGCCTCCACTACCGGATATATGTGCGTATCTGCGGGGTAAAAGACCCAGTCGCGCAGTCGTGAAGAATAGATGGGAATTCCCGAAAACCTGTAGCTGAATCAGGTTTCACGATGCATGCAGGTCGTGCCCGTTCTGGCATCCGGGCTAACCGCCATTTCAGGTTATGCGGACGCCGCCCAATTGCGATTTGCAGCGATGCTCTTCAGGATTTTGCGGCGCGATCTGCGCATGCAGATTTCGAAGGCAATTTCTGCCAGGCCATGTTTCAGGTCAGACCCATTTCGTTTCAGCGGTTCAGCGCGGCAGGCCAGTGAGCGTCGGCCAAGGCGACATTCCCCGGAATATCGCGTTTCCAGATTGCCCGAACATCCGTGCTGAAGTTCAGGTAAAGCTGGCCCTCATATATGGTGAATGCTTCGGGCACCGTTGGTGCGACCGCGCCTTTTGACATGGCATAGGCACAGTAGCCCCCGTATTTCGGGGCGTAGCCCATGGGGTTCATCTCAAACGCCTGCATCGATGTACCGTCGCTGAACTGCCAGACAGCCCCCCGCCAGATCAAGGAATGTTCCGGGTGGCCCATCACGGGGGCGCCATGCTTGAAATAGGCAACCGTGTCATATCCGGAAATGGCCACACCGTCGCTTGCAAATACGTCTGACGACCCTGCCCGAACCGGCCGCGCAGTTGTTGCCATGATCGGCAGGGCAAAGCCAAAGGCAAGCAAGGATCGTCGGTCAAGGCGCATGATACGCTCCGTCAGTCAGCAAAAGAAATTCATGCCAAAAAACATGGCACGTTGCAGGCGACATACAAAGCCATTTTCCGCAACTGTGATCGCAGATAGCAAAAGATTGATGAGAACTGGCCTAACGCATGGCCGCGGCGTAGAGCGCCACGGCCGCCGCGTTCGATACATTGAGCGAGCCAAAGGCCCCCTGAAACGGAATCCTGACCAGCTTGTCACAGGTTTCGCGGGTCTTTTCGCGCATTCCCGGGCCTTCTGCCCCCAGAACCAGCGCGATCGGACGGCTGCCGATTTCCGACACAGCGGTCGCAATTGTCTGATCTGCCTCGCCGTCCAGACCCAATACCACAAATCCCATGGCCTTCAGCTCGTTCATCGCATCAGCCAGATTGCCAACCCGCAAATAGGGTTGCCGTTCAAGCGCGCCGCTGGCTGTCTTGGCCAGTGCCCCGGTTTCGGGGGCCGAATGGCGCAAGGGTGCAATGACGGCACGCGCACCGAACACCTCGGCCGATCTGAGAATCGCACCGGCATTGTGCGGGTCGGTCACCCTGTCCAAAAGCACCACCAGAGGCGCTCCTGCACCTGACACACAGACATCTTCCAAGGACCCCCAACTCAACGGCTTGGCCTCCAGCGCGGCACCCTGGTGGACATTGTCCCGTTCCAATTTGACATGCGCATCGAATTTCCGGGGATCAACGATTTCAGGCTGCAGCCCGCTGGCCGCGATCGCCTCACCAAGTTTGTCTGCCGCATTCTTGGTCAGCACCAGCCGCAGTTTCTGTCGGGCCGGGTTCATCAGCGCATCGCGCACGGCGTGCAGGCCGAATAGCCACACGGTTTCATTCGCGGCCGCACGTTTGGCCCGTTCCTTGTCGATCACCCAGCTTGGTTTTTGCATTGCGGCCGTCCCGGTTTCTGCAGCCCCTCACTTTGCGCCGGACAGAACAGTGAAGGCAAGCCCACGCGCCAGCGCAAATGGGAAATTCTTCCTTGACGCCTCCGCACCCCCCGAGTAATCAGCCCCCCTAGTGGGCGACGTGCTGCAAGGTGCGGCAGCGGACTGTAACTCCGCCGAGGCGACTCGTGCCTGGTTCGATTCCAGGGTCGCCCACCATTACACGTAAATTCTTGATAATTCTGAATATTTCAGATACACGCCTAGTGGAATGGGCCGATTTTCGGTACCCAAAACGAGAATTTCGGTACCGAAGCATGCTGCAACCTAAGATTCCTTACCTTCTTCCTGAACGTGGTCGTTTCTATTATCAGCGCAGAGTACCCCTCGACTTTCAGGACGCTGTAGGCACGAAAAAATGGCGAAAGCCTGTCGGTGGGGAATACCTAACCGCTGTGGATGAGGTCCGTAAGCTTACAAAAGAACATGATGCACTCCTTGCCACTTTGAAGAACCCTGAGGAACGGCGCGATCACAAAGCAAAGACGCGTCGCGCACGAGAGACAGCAAAGGCCGCTGCTGATATTATAGCTGACGCGGCCTATCGTAAGTGGCTAGCAGCCAATAATATAGAAGATCCTGAATTCTTCGGGGAAGACCCAGGTTCGATGGCTATTGTGGCCGAAATGCGCGCTGTCCCGTGGGCAAGCGCAGCTAGTTTTGTTGAGGCGCTTGAAGCTGAACGTAAAGTTGAACCGAACCTAGCGATGATAACAACGTACATCGACTTGATGGAAGCCGCTGACGCTCCTCTCTGTCGTTTGACCATTGCTCCCTTTCAAGAATATCGTGAGATTGTCGAAGCTGCCAGCGAGCGTGTCAGAGGAACTATTAGATTTCTACCTCGCATTCCAGAACCAATGGATGATGACGAGTTTCATGACTGCCTTGTCGAAATACTGAATTCGCATTTTGGCCCTTCGGTGACACCGCCGTCCAACCCAGAGGATCGAGATGAGTTTGATCTGGCAAAGCAGCGGTTGGAACGCCAAATTTCGCGCGTTTCGCGTAGTCCTGACACAATA
>JAOUMG010000681.1 GCA_029881635.1 Paracoccaceae bacterium
CGCAGCCAAAGGCTCGTTGCGAAACATATGACCGTAATCCTTGACAGTCGTGCCACAGCCCGAGGTGTTTATAACAATCGCATCAAGCCCGGCGGATCGCTTTTCTGCCATCCAGGCACGGATATTTGCCGCAGCCGAGGCATGGCTGGCCTCGACCTTGCCCATGTGATGGGTCAGGGCCCCGCAGCAGCCCATGCCATCCGCGATCACAACCTCGCAGCCGAGCCGTGTCAAAAGCCGGATGGTGGCGTCATTGATATCGGTATTCAGCGCCTTTTGCGCGCAGCCCGTCAGCAGCGCCACCCGCATCTTGCGCGACCCGTCGGCGGCAAAAACCTGCGGGTCGTCATTGCGGCTGACCGGTGGCACCGTTTTCGGTGCCATAGCCACCATTGCCCGCAGCCGCGCATCCGGCAGCCATCTGGCAAAAGGCCGGGCGATCTTGGCGCCCAAAAGGGCCACGCGGAACCGCATGGGGTACGGGATCACCCATGCCAGCACCCAGCGCAGTAGCCGTTCCGTCGGCGGGCGCTTGTAGGTTTTTTCGATATAGGCACGGGCATGGTCAACCAGATGCATGTAATGCACACCCGACGGGCACGTTGTCATACAGGCAAGACAAGACAGACAGCGGTCAATATGCTTGACGGTCTTTTCGTCAGCCGCCCGGCCATTTTCCAGCATATCCTTGATCAGGTAGATGCGGCCCCGCGGGCTGTCCAACTCGTCGCCCAGCACCTGATAGGTCGGACAGGTGGCGGTGCAGAACCCGCAATGGACGCAAGAGCGCAGGATTTCGTTGGCCCGTTCCGTACCGGGGTCTTTGAGCTGATCGGCGGTAAATTTTGTTTGCATCGCCTCAGCCCATGATTCCGGGGTTAAAAATGCCTTTGGGGTCAAAGCGTTCACGCAGCCCCGCCGAAATCGCTGCAATCGGGGCGGGTTCGGGATGAAATACTGACAGCTTCGCACGTGTCGCCCCGTCGGCCCGGACAAGCGTGGCATGTCCTTCAAAAGGGCCAATCTCAGATCGAACATCCCTGCCCTGGGCTGCCAGCGCCCAGATCAACCCGCCACCCCAATCCAGCATCACCGGGCATCCCAGCCTTGCAACGATCCCCGGCGCGTCTGACGGTTTGACCGAAATCCGCCAGACATTGCCCGGTTCATTGTGAAACGGGGCCGCCGTTGCCACGCGCCGCCACAGTTCAAAATTGTGTGCTGGTTCATGATCAATCTCGACAGGGCCAAACCTGCCCAACGTTTCGGCGAGCCTGCCTGCCCGATAGGTAACTGACCCCGAAAAACCCTCGATACGCACCAACACGCCGGTATCGGGAAGGTAAGCAGCGCCGGTGACATCAAAGGGTGAACCGAGCGCTGCCGACAGTGCCGCGACCACGTCTTTGACAGGGTGGATATTCAAGATCAGTGTCGCGGTTGCTTCCGGTGCGGGAAGGACCTTCAGGGCCACCTCTGTCAAAACGCCCAACGTGCCCCAGCTGCCTGCCATCAGCTTGACCAGATCGTAGCCGGTGACATTTTTCATCACCCGGCCGCCATTCTTGACCACCGCCCCTGTGCCGTCGACAAACCGGACCCCCAATAGCGCATCCCGGCAGGCCCCGGCCTGAATGCGGCGTGGGCCCGAGATATTTGCAGCCACCATGCCACCGATCGTCGGTTCACCCGACGTGCCGAGCAACCCGCGCCAATCAGCCGGTTCGAATGCCAGCCGCTGGCCTTCCGCCGCCAGCGCGGCTTCGACCTCAGCCAGACTCGTGCCCGCAGCGACCACCAGCGTCAATGCGCCCGGTTCGTAAAGCGTGATCCCCGACAAGCCCGAAATATCGAGCGGGGTCGCCGCGGCTGGACGCCCGACGGGTCGGGTCCCGCCACCGTGGACCCGCAGCGGCCCATTGGCCTCACGGATCAACTCGGCCAGCTCGGTCTCTGATTGCGGTTTCAAGCGTTTCGTCTTTCGTTATGAAAAAAAATCTC
>JAOUMG010000682.1 GCA_029881635.1 Paracoccaceae bacterium
CGTCGCCCTCATCAACCGCTTCAACTCACTCGGCACCGCCGAGATCATCCGCGTGGCATGAGCTCAATGGGGAAAGGGGGCGTCACGCATCAAGCGTGAGTTGCGCAACAATGCCCACCCATGTTCAACTCCTCCCGCTATCGCCGCCGCCATATCCGCCCCGATGCCATGACAAGCCTTGAAGATCGGGTGGTGCCTCTGGACGCTTCGCCCGGTTGCCCCTAGCCTCATGCTCATCAAGGGACCGGGGCATGACTCGTTACATTATCAGACGTCTGATCTCCCTTGCGCTCAGCCTGCTGGTCGCAAGCCTTGTCATCTTTGCGGTGATAGAAATCGTGCCGGGCGATCCGGCGTCCTACATGCTGGGGCTGAATGCCAGCGAAGATACCGTAGCCGCGCTGCGCGATCAGCTGGGGCTGAACGCGACGACGCCCGCGCGGTATCTCGGCTGGTTATCGGGCATGCTGACGGGTGATTTTGGCCTGTCATATACCTATAAGGTACCGGTCGTCGATCTGGTCAGCGCGCGGCTGACCGTGTCGTTGCCGCTTGCGGCCTATGCGCTTGTTCTTGCGGTATTTATCGCGTTCCCGGCGGGTCTTCTGGCAGCCGCGCGGCGCGGACGGGTCAGCGATGCGGCGGTGATGGGGGCGACCCAGATCGGCATCGCGCTGCCGAATTTCTGGTTCGCGATGCTGCTGGTTCTGGCCTTCGCGCTGCACTGGCACCTCTTTCCGGCAGGCGGCTTTCCCGGCTGGCAGGAGGGTATTCTTGCCGGCCTGCGCGCGCTCACCCTGCCCGCCGTGGCGCTGGCCTTGCCGCAGGCCGCGATCCTTGCGCGCGTGCTGCGCTCGGCCCTGATCGAGACGCTGGATCAGGATTATATCCGCACCGCGCGGGCCAAGGGGCTGAGCCGCGGGCAGACGATCCTGCGCCACGCGCTTCGCAACGCCATGATCCCGGTTCTGACGATCCTTGGGATGCAGTTTTCGTTCCTGCTGGCCGGTGCCATCATCATCGAGAACGTGTTCTACCTGCCCGGACTGGGCCGCCTGATATTTCAGGCCATCACCCAACGCGATCTGATTGTTGTTGAATCGGTGGTGATGATCCTCGTCTTCGCCGTCATCCTCGTGACCTTCCTCGTCGACCTCGCCTATGCCGCCATCGACCCGCGACTGAGGAAACGGGTATGAGGCTGCCGCTCCTCCTCGGGATGATCCTGTCGGCGACAGCGCTTCTTGCCGCCGCAGTCTCGCTTGTCTGGACGCCTTACGATGTCACGACACTTGCCATTGCCGACAAGCTCAGACCACCGTCTTTTGCGCATTGGTTCGGCACCGATCATTTCGGGCGCGACATCGGCTCCATGCTGATGGCGGGTGCCCAGACTTCCATCGCCGTGGCGCTGGTCGCGGTTGGCATCGGCATGGGGCTCGGTGTGCCGCTTGGCCTGCTTGCCGCAGCCAATCGCGGCAGCCTGATCGATGAGGTGGTGATGCGCGGCAATGATCTGATCTTCGCCTTTCCCTCGCTGGTCATCGCCATCCTGATCACCGCCGTTTTCGGCCCCTCTGCCTTCAACGCCATCCTCGCCATCGGCATATTCAACATCCCGGTCTTTGCCCGCGTCACCCGCGGGGCCGCACTCTCGCTCTGGACGCTCGATTTCATTCGCGCCGCCGAAGTCGCGGGCAAGCGTCCGGCGCGCATTTCATTCGAACATATCCTGCCCAATATCGCCAATCTCTTGATCGTGCAGGGCACCATCCAGTTTTCACTCGGCATTCTGGCCGAGGCGGGGTTGTCCTATGTGGGCCTTGGTGCGCAGCCCCCGACGGCCAGTTGGGGCCGGATGCTGGCCGAGGCGCAGACCATGGTCACGCTGGCGCCCCATGTGGCGATCTTCCCGGGCCTCGCCATTGTCTTCACCGTCCTTGGCCTCAACCTCCTGGGTGACGGTTTGCGCGACCATCTCGACCCCCGGCTGCGGCGCC
>JAOUMG010000076.1 GCA_029881635.1 Paracoccaceae bacterium
TTGCCCGGCAAGGCTGCTCAGGTCGCAGAAGCGCTGCGCGTGGGAACCGATGAGTTGCAGCGACGGAACTCGGCGCGCACGGTCGATATCGTCAACCTCGCCGACTCCCGCGGTGTGAATGCCCGCACGATCCATCCACCACTGGATGTCCCGGCCACGATAGTGACGCGGCATGCGTATGTGCTCCCCGGCAGAGAGGATAACATCATGCCCTGCGGCACGGATCTCGGCGGCCAGTTGAACACCCGTTGCCGATGCGCCGACGACAAGAACACCGCCGGGCGCAAGCTGGTCGGGGTTGCGGTAATCGAGTGCCGTGATCTGATCGACCTGCTCCGGGATTTCAGCAGCCAGTCCGGGCACGGAGGCAATATTGCAGGCCCCAGTTGCCAGAACCAACGTATCGCAATGCCAGTCGCCACGATCGGTCGCGACGCGGTAGCCACCACCTTGGGCGGTGACGGAAAGAACGCGGGTGCGTTCCTCGACGGGCGCATGGCTGGCCCCCGCATAGTCGCTCAGATAACGGATCACCTCGGGCATCGACATGAAGCCGTCGGGGTTGTCACCTTGATAGGTGAAGCCGGGCAGCCGGCTTTGCCAGTTCGGGGTGAGAAGGCGCAGGCTGTCCCAGCGCTCATGCCGCCAGGAATTCGCGATCTCGCCCCGCTCCAGCACGACATGGGGAATGTTGCGGTCCGACAGGCAGTGGCTCATCGCGAGGCCGGCCTGACCGGCGCCGATGATGAGGGTTTCGATGTGTTTCATGGCTCTTGCTCCTGTCGGACCGTCGGGGTCATGCAACCGTCACGTTGACGGAAGTCGGGTTGGTGAGGATGTCGAAGACGGCCGAGCGTTTCTGCGACTGGGCCACGAGCGCACGGATTTCATCCGCCGTCGCCTCAGCGTCGATTTCGAACTTGACTCGGATGGCGGAGAATCCGTTGCGGATGTCCGGGTCCATGCCGAGGATGCCGCGCACATCGATATCGCCTTCAACCATTGCCCGCATGTGGTGCAGCTGGATGCCGCGATGCTGGGCAACAGCCGCCACGCCACCCGAAAGGCAGCTTGCCAGTGCCGCCAGAACGATCTCTGGCGGGGTCGGCGCGCGGTCGGCAGCGGCAAAGACTTCGGGATGGTCGCTGTCGATGCGGTAGGTCTGCTTGCGCTCATGGTCCTGACCAAGGCCGAAATAGCCGTTGATCGCGTTGGTGCTGTAGGTGCCTTCCTTCCAGTCGCAGGTGCTGCGGAAGGTGAAGGCAGCCGCTTCGGGCATTTCGGCGAACGCGCCGCGCGCGCCGATCAGGGCTTCGGTATTGACGCCGTTCGATACGGGCTTGGTCATCGTGGTCGTTTGCATTTTTTGTCCTTTCAGGTGTTGGTTAGTCTGATCTTCTGAGGTTTGGGGTATGGCCGGACAATCCGGCCTGGGATGGCGGGCCTTGAGGTACCGCGCATTCAGTGATGCCAGCCACCCATCCGGGGCCTGGCAAGAAACGGGCTCAGCGCCGCGTAACTGCGACCGGACCCATGGTTTGAAACATCCCCCGAAGGCCCGTCATAACCGCTGCCATGGCCTGGCGTGCAGTGGGTGTTCGGGGTGTCTTTCATCTGGCTTTCCTTTCTGTTCCGATCCCTTGCGGGCTGATGGGAAAGCAATAGCGGGAACTTTCGCTTGTGGTCTTGAGCACGGCATGAGTATTTTGTGGGGATTGTCTGAGTTTCGGTGGGGGAGGCTCATTGCATTACGCATTTGATGGTTTCGTGCTGGACCTCGACCGGGGTGAATTGCGCCGTGGCGAGATTGCGGTTCCTGCCGAACCCATGGCCCATGCGGTGCTGAGTCATCTGGTGCAGAATGCCGAACGGCTGGTCACAAAGGACGAGTTGGTCGAAAAGGTCTGGGACGGGCGCTTCATCTCGGATGCCGCCGTCTCGACCGTGATCAAGTCGCTGCGCCGGGCCCTTGGCGATGACGGCAAGCAGCAGCGCTATATCCGCACGGTCCACGGAAGGGGGTTTCGCTTTGTCGCCGATGTCCGGCTCGTGGCGCCTGCAGCAGTGGCCACACCGTCTTCGCAAGAAGAAGCACAACCGTTGGAGACGGCCCCAACTGAACAGAAGCCGTCAATTGCGGTCCTGCCCTTTTCTCTGATCGGCAGTTCCGAGATCTATTCCGCCATTGCCGACGCGATCCCGGGTGAGCTGATCTCTACCCTCTCACGCCTGCGCTGGCTCAAGGTCGTGGCACGCGGATCAAGCTTCCGCTTCCGCCCGCCCGTGCAGGATTTCGAGGCGATCCGCATCGCGCTGGGTGTCACCTATGTCCTGTCCGGCGAGGTGGAAATCCTCGGCCCGTCGCTCGGCTTCGCCGTCGAACTCGTCGATGCGCGGACCTCGCAGGTCGTCTGGGGAGACCGACTATCAGGCAAGATCGAGGATGTGCACGAGATGCGCGAGCGTATCGTGGCGCTGATCATCTCGGCAATGGAGCTGCATATCCCCCAGCACGAGGCGCAACTGGCGCGGCTGCGCGGGCCTTCGGGGCTGGATGCATGGTCGCTCTATCATATCGGCATTCAGCATGCTTATCGCTTCAACAAGGCCGACAATGCGCGCGCTGGCGACTTTTTCCGGCGGGCAACCGACCTTGACCCGCATTTCGCCCGCGCCCATGCGGCGCAATCCTTCGTCAGCTTTCAGGCGGCATTCCTGCGCTATTCTGCGGATCACGCGCAGGCCGTCGCCGATGCGCAGCGTCACGCGGAGCGCAGCGTCGAACTTGATCCGATGGATCCTTTCGCGAATTTCAATTTCGGCCGCGCGCATTGGCTGAAAGGCGACCCGGCAGCGGGGCAGTCCTGGCTGGAACGGTCCTGCAGCCTGAGCCCGAGTTTTGCCCAAGGCTACTATGCGCATGGCTGGGCTGACATCATGGCGGGTGACGGACATGCCGCCCTTGAGAACCTCGATAAGGCGTTGAGCCTCAGCCCGCTTGATCCGTTCCGGTACGGCATGCTCAGCGCCAAGGGCATGGCCTATCTTCATGTGGATGAGTTGGAGGACGCGGCCCGCTGGGCCGAACAGGGCGCCCGCACCCCCGGCGCGCATTACCTTATCAGTTCCTTCGCCGCTGCTGCAAACGAACTCGCAGGTCATCACGATAAGGCGCGTTACTGGGTGCAAGAAACGCAGGCGCGCCGCAAGGATGCGTCGATCGAAGCGTTCTTTGCCGCCTTTCCCTATAGGAACGCGGCCAAGAAAAAGGCATTGTCCGATGCCCTCGCCACGCTCGGGTTCCCCGACAAATAGGCATTTCCATCCGGCACAGGCATCCGAGTTCGCTTCAGACGCCCTGACACAGGCTCACTGCACCCTTGTCATGACGGGAGCAGCTGATTTGCCAACCTCAGTTACGCACCCGCCCCAGCGTGGACAGGCGGTTTATTTCGTCAAGCCGTTCAAGATTGACGACCGTAGACAACATCAGCCGATCCTGGCTCCAGTCTCCGGGGCTTTGAATTGCCATTGCCGCCAGCAGGATCGCGGCGATCAAGGGCAGGAAAATCGCCGCAAAGACGATGCGCGGATGGCTCAGGCGCCGCGCATCAAACAGCGTCACAATCCGCTGTTCAAGGAAGCTTACCTTCCCGTTACGAAGCGAGAAGCGATCAGCGGTGACCAGCGTTACCTTCGGCACCGCAACTACAAAAACCCGGTCCCGGCGCAAGGATTGCTGGCAAACATTCAAGAGCGTATCGCAATAGGATTTGAGGTCGATCCTGCCGGACATGAGCACCCGGCTGTCACAGGCCAGTTCGCGCAGATCTTCCACCTGGCGTTTCCAGGCGTGATAGGCGGGGTTGAGAAAGAACAACGGCTTCAAGGCTTCCAGCAGGATTTCCCACTCGATATCGCCCTGGCGCAGGTGCTGAAACTCATGCGCCAGCGAAACCTTTATCTCATTTGCATTGCCCAGCATATCCGAGGGAATAACCACGTAGTAATACCAAAGCCCGCGGGTCGAAAACGGAACCAGGGTACGATCCGACAACCGAATGCGCACCCGTCCGAAATGCCGCCAGGCGTAGCTGGATGACACGATTTTCCTCAGACAGAATACCGAATAGGCAAGGCGAAGCCCGCCCAGCATCACACCACAGGCGAATGCCGCAAGCACCGCGACCGCAACCCAGCTGCCCGCACGCAAGACATCGACGGTAAAGGTGTCGCGCAGGGTCAAGATACGTTCAAACTCAGTCGCGCGCATCTGGAACCCGCCATCGAGGTAATAAGACACGACCATGTCAGACAGGTTGACGTTAAACCCCTGACCAACGCCGTTTTTTTGCAGCGTCGTCACGCAAAGGATCACGATGGGTGAAAAGACAATCGCCAGGAATGCGGTGTTGAGCAGCTTCAGCTGCGTCGTATAGGCATGTTTCATCCCAAGATGATCCAACGCCAGCCGCGCCATCTGCCAGAAGGCGAAGGTGAGCAAGAACAGTATATTGGCATTCAGGAAAAAGTCGAAAACAGCATTAACTGGTATCATTCTTCAACCTCCGATCCACAAGTGCCCGGATTTGCCCCAATGCCTCTTCGGTAAGATCTGCATCATCGACCAATCGTGCCACAAGAGAGGCCGGTGTGTCATCAAACAGTTTCATCGAGAGATCTTTTAGTGAACGGGTCTGATAGGCGTCTTTGGCCAGCTTGGGAATGAACACATGGCGCTTGCCATCCTTGCAACTGGTGACAAATTCCTTTTGCTCCAGAATACGCAATATCGTGGCGCCCGAAGTATAGGCCAACTGACGGTCCTTGGGTAACCGGTCCAGCACATCGCGCACGGTTCCTTCGCCCAACGTCCAGAGCTCTGTCATGAATTCGAGCTCTACTTCCGTCAGCAGCTCGTTTTTTTTCTTTTGTCTCATTACTGTCCTGTCCAAGAGCACCACCCGCCCGTGATGCGGCAAGAGTATCTGCGAAGGTTGCCGCTTAACAAGGGTTTTGGCCGCCGCAGTTCATATCTGTCATCCTTACCAATGCCACCAGCGGCCTGTTTCACCGGTTCTGAGCTGCCCAATCGGGCCCTATTGCCCTTGCCGAAACGCAACCACAAACGCGGGCCAACTCAGACCTTCGTGAAACAAAAAACGCCCCAGCCAAGCGAAATGGCAAGCGGCCACCACAGCGGCATGCCGAAAATGCCCAGCCACGCCAGAAAGATATACGACGTTCCCAGAAGCGAGATGAACAGCCTGTCACCCCGTGTGGTCGTCAGCCCCAGCACGCCGCGGCGCTCATCGCCCCCGGGGTGCCTGATTTCCAGCACCGTCAGAACCGCCATGGCCGAAAATATGCCGATAAAGACCAGCGCCGTCGGCCAGGTCCATGCCATCCAGCTCAGCATCACACTCTCCCCATAGCGAAACCCTTGGCGATATAATTGCGCACGAAATAGATCACGATGGCGCCCGGAATGATGGTCAATGTGCCTGCCGCCGCCAGCAGCCCCAGTTCATACCCCGCGCTGGAGGCGGTTTTGGTCATTGCCGCGGCAATGGGTTTGGCGGCTACGGCTGTCAGGGTCTTGGCCAAGAGCAGTTCGACCCATGAGAACATGAAACAGAAAAATGCCGCCACCCCCACACCGGCCTTGATCGTCGGCAAGAAGACCGTCGCGAAGAACCGTGGGAAGGAATAGCCGTCGACATAGGCGGTTTCATCCAGTTCCTTGGGCACGCCACTCATGAACCCTTCGAGAATCCACACGGCAAGCGGGATGTTGAACAGGCAATGCGCCAATGCCACCGCCAGATGCGTATCAAAAAGACCGACTGAGGAATAAAGCTGAAAGAAGGGCAGCGCGAAAACCGCAGCCGGGGCCATCCGGTTGGTCAGCAGCCAAAAGAACAGCTGCTTGTCCCCCAAGAACCGATAGCGCGAAAACGCATAGGCCGCAGGCAGTGCCGCAAGGATCGAGATCACCGTATTCAGCGACACATAGATGATGGAATTGATATAGCCCCAATACCATGACGGATCGGTAAAGATGACCTTGTAATTGGCCAGCGTGAACGTCTGCGGGAACAGCGAAAAGCCGGACAAGATCTCGTTCGTGGTCTTGAAGCTCATCGCGACAAGCCAATAGATCGGCAGCAGCAGGAACAGGATATAGACGAACGGAACGATATGACGTTTTTGCATTGGCTCGCCCTCTATTTGGCGTCGTCTTTGGTCATCAGCGTATAGAACAGCCAACTGACCAGGAGTGTGATGGCAAAGTAGATCAGCGACATGGCCGCCGCCGGGCCCAGATCAAACTGACCGAGCGCGATCTTCACCAGATCGATCGACAATAATGTCGTTGAATTGCCCGGCCCGCCGCCGGTCAGCACGAACACCTCGGTATAGATGTTAAAGCTGTCCATGAACCGCAGAAGGATCGCGATTGTCAGCACGTTCTTCATCTTCGGCAACTGGATATAGCGAAATACCGACCAGTTTGACGCGCCATCGATCTTGGCGGCCTGATAATAGGCATCGGGGATCGAAACCAAACCGGCATAGCTCAGCAAGACAACCAATGACGTCCAGTGCCACACATCCATGATGATGATCGTGATCCAGGCGGCGACCGGGTTTTGGGTCATGTCGTAATTGATGCCCAGCGTGTGGTTCAGGAAATACCCCAGCAGACCGATATCCGGCAGGGTAAATATGTTCCACATCGCGCCAACCACGTTCCACGGGATCAGCATCGGCAGCGCCATGGTCACCAGGCAGACCGGCACCCAGAACCCGCTGCGCGGCATCGCCAATGCGATGGCGATGCCCAAGGGCACCTCGATGACCAGAATAAGCCCGGTGAACATGAACTGGCGTCCCAAGGCCGCATGGAACCGCTCTGACTGCAGCAGCTTTTCGAACCAGCCAAGACCTTCCCAGAAGAACACGTTGTCCCCGAAGGTTTCCTGGACCGAATAGTTCACGACCGTCATGATCGGGATCAGCGCGTTGAAGGCAACCAGCAACATTACCGGCAGAACAAAGAACCACGCTTTTTGATATTGGGTTTTCATCGCTGCCCCCCTTCAATGGACGTGGCCAGCCAACCGTCGCTGTAAAGTCGCGTCTGGTCCTGACGGAATTGCAGGAAAACCGCGTCGCCCTGATTGGGTGTCTCGCCTTCGACAATCGCAGCGACACGGGTTTCCCCCAGCATCGCTTCAACCACGCTGTGCCGCCCGATATCGGAAACCTTGCGCACCCGGCCTTGCAGCCCGCTCGTGCCGAGCGAGACAAATTCGGGGCGCACCCCGATTTCCGCACGTGCCGTCACACCGTCGCGAATGGACCCTTCCAGCGGGATGTTCTGCCCGTCAAAGAACGCACCCCCATCCCGGATCTCGCATGGCAGCACATTCATCCCCGGCGATCCGATAAAATGGCCGACAAATGTATGTTCCGGCCGCTCGAACAGTTCGACAGGCGTGCCGATCTGCACGATTTCACCATCCTGCATAACCACGACCTGATCGGCAAAGGTCAGTGCCTCGGTCTGGTCATGGGTCACATAGATCATCGTCGCACGCACCCGTTGGTGCAGTTCCTTCAGCTTGGAGCGCAGTTTCCATTTCAGATGCGGGTCAATCACTGTCAGCGGT
>JAOUMG010000077.1 GCA_029881635.1 Paracoccaceae bacterium
GAGGAATTTGATCACAGCTTCGTCTGCCAGCGCGATTTTTTCAACCTCGGAAGCAGGCATATCGGTCGGCACGGTGATTTCTGCCCGACGCTTGCCGTTGATCTGGATAGGCAGCGTTACCGTATCATCAACCAGCATTGCAGGATCGGCCTTGGGCCATTCCGATTCGGCAATCAGACCTTTGCCGCCCTGATGCGCCCAGATCTCTTCGGCCAGATGCGGTGTCATTGGCGACATCAGCTGTGCCAGAACCATCACCGCCTGTCGCTGAATGGCCTTGGAGGCATCGGATTTCTGGATTGCATTCGCAAATTCGTAAAGCTTGGCGATGGATTTGTTAAAGGCAAAGCCCTCAATCGTCTGCGTCACGTCATGCACGGCCCGGTGCATCGCCCGTAGCAGTCCCTCGTCATCTTTGCCGGGTTTGTCACCGGGAAGGCTGGCGATGCGTTCGCACAGCATCCAGACGCGGGCGAGGTGCTTAAAGGCGGCCTCGGCACCGGCAGCGGTCCATTCCACGTCACGCTCGGGCGGGCTGTCGGACATCACGAACCAGCGGGCAGTGTCAGCACCGTAGCGCGCGATGATGTCCATCGGGTCGACGACGTTTTTCTTTGATTTGGACATCTTGATGACCGGGCCGATATCGACCGGTGTGCCATCGGCAAGTGTGGCACCCTCGGCAGTACGGGTCACCTCATCCGGGGAACGCCAGATCGGACGCCCATCGTTGCCTTTGACCGAATAGGTCTCATGCGTCACCATCCCTTGGGTAAAGAGCGCGTTGAACGGCTCGATCGCCTTTTTCGGCAGATGTCCGCAGATATGCATCGCGCGCGCGAAGAAGCGGGAATAGAGCAGATGCAGGATCGCATGTTCGATACCGCCGATATACTGGTCGACATTCATCCAGTAATCGGCGTCTGCCATCACGGTCGGCGTGGGGGCATGGGGGGCGGTAAAGCGGGCGAAATACCACGAACTATCGACGAAGGTGTCCATCGTGTCGGTTTCGCGCTGGGCAGGTTTGCCGCAAGATGGACAGGCGCAGTCACGCCATGTCGGATGCCGGTCCAGCGGATTGCCGGGCACATCGAAAGTTACGTCATAGGGCAGTTCGATGGGCAGGTTTTCTTTTTGCTCGGGCACTGCACCGCAATCATCGCAATGGACGATGGGGATTGGGCAGCCCCAATAACGTTGCCGCGACAGGCCCCAGTCACGAAGGCGGTATTTGACCTGAGCGACGCCAAGCCCCTTTGCCTCAAAAAATTCGATTGTGGCATCGATACCCTGCTGGCTGGTTGCTTCGGTCACGCCAGCAAAGTGATCGATGTAATCGACCATTTCAGTCTTGGCCGGGACCAGTGCCTCGTTTTCAACCTCAGCCTTCTGACCAGGAAGATAAAAAGCGTTGCGCACCGGCAGGCCGTATTTGCGCGCAAAGTCCAGATCGCGCTGGTCATGGGCCGGACAGCCAAATACTGCGCCTGTTCCGTATTCCATCATGACAAAGTTGCCGACCCAAACCGGCAGCTCGATTTCCGGGTAAACCGGATGGCGGACCCTCAGACCGGTATTGATGCCCTTCTTCTCGGCCTTTTCCATCGCCGCTTCGGTTGTGTCCATCTTGCGGGTCTCGGCGACAAAGGCCGCGAGGGCAGGGTTTTCCTCTACCAGTGCGCACGACACCGGATGTTCCGCTGAGATCGCAACAAAGCTTGCCCCACGCAAGGTATCGGGCCGGGTCGAATAGCAGATGATTGGCTCTTTGTCGTCGCTCCGCTGGAAAGGAATCTCGATACCGCGCGACTTTCCAATCCAGTTGGATTGCATCAGTTTGACCTTGGCGGGCCAATGATCAAGACTGTCGATGGCGGTCAGCAACTCTTCAGAAAAATCGCTGATCTTGAAGAACCATTGTACCAGTTCGCGTCTCTCGACATCCGCGCCCGACCGCCAGCCTTTGCCGTCGATGACCTGTTCATTGGCCAGAACTGTCATATCGACCGGGTCCCAGTTCACCACGGCCTTTTTGCGGTAGATCAGCCCCTTTTGCAGAAAATCGATAAACATCGACTGCTGCTGGCCGTAATACTCCGGGTCGCAGGTGGCAAATTCGCGGCTCCAGTCGATCGACAGGCCCAAAGGCTTCATCTGATCGCGCATCTGGGTGATATTGCCGTATGTCCAGTCTTTCGGGTGACCGCCCCGCTCCATTGCCGCGTTTTCCGCGGGCATCCCGAAGGCATCCCAGCCCATCGGGTGCAGTACTGAAAACCCGCTGGCGGATTTGTAGCGCGCAATGACATCTCCCATCGTGTAATTGCGCACATGACCGATGTGAATGCGCCCCGAAGGGTATGGAAACATCTCCAACACATAATACTTTGGCCGCGTCTCATCCCGGATGGCAACAAAGGTACCGGCCTCGTCCCAGGCCTTTTGCCATTTCGGCTCGGTTGTGGCGGGATCGTAGCTGGGCATGTGGGGGCCTTTCTTGACATGCAAACGCCGGGCGCGATGGCCCGGCGTTTATACTTGGCTGGCGGGCAGAATCTAGAGCTTGCTGTCACGGATGCGCAACTGGCGCGCACGCGTGAGAATCGCATCCTCAACCGCGCGGGCCGTTTCCACATCAACCGGGCCCGATTTCGACATCAATGCAACCTTCAGCGATCGTGCATCCAGTGCCGGATCCTGCACATAAATCGTTGCGCGGTAGGCGCGGCCACCGCCCGGCGGGGTGCCGAAGCCGGTGACAATCACGCCCGAAAACGGATCAACGGATTGAATAGGCAGAAAATCCAGCACTTCCAGTGACGCCTGCCAAAGATACTTGTTCACTTCGACGGTTACATTCGGATCGGCGTTATTGCGAAAGAGATCGAACAACCTTGATCGTTTACCGCTTGCGCCCTGACCCGCACGCTTGCCGCGATTGTTGATGGTAACGATACCTTCGTCCTCGCCGCTCTGATCTATGCCCGGAACCGGGGCTTCTTCCTCGACCGGAACTGCCCGATCACGCCGCCCGAACAGCCCGCTATCGCCGCTGAAAAGACCGCCACCACCGCTACCGATTCCATTGCAGGCCGCCAGAGAGGTCAAAAGACCCCCCAGAATCGCAGCGCGCATCATGATCCGGACCTTCATATGCATAGCCCCCGTCAACCTTTTTAGCTGTCTAACCCGGCACCTGCGTGCGAACAAGGCTTTTCAGGGCAATGGTTTTGCCTTGTTTCATGGGCTGTTGATCGGACTGTGGCAAGAACGCACCAACAGCCCTGAGTCTTCCCGCCCCATCCGTGCTTTCCGTTGCAATGCGAGGGCCAAGAGAGGAAATAGGGTCATACCCAATTCGGATCTCCCTGAGTTGGGCCTACATTTAGACACACGAGGGAATACGAAATGAAAAAGATCCTCCTCGCATCCACAGCACTTGTCGGCATGGCCGGCGCTGCGGCTGCTGAAATTACGCTGTCGGGCTATGCCGAAATCGGTATCTTCGGCGGTGACGCAGTTGAGACCCAGTTCCACAACGACTGGCAGGTCAACTTCAACTTCTCGACCGAAACCGACAATGGCCTGACCATCGGTGGTAAGGTTCAGATCGAAGAAAACAATACCCCAGGCGCGATCAACGGCGGACTTCGCATCGATGACGAAGCCTTCTGGGTTTCTGGTACGTTCGGCAAAGTCACTTTGGGTGAAACCGATGGTGCGTTCGACTGGGCATTGGCCGAAATCTATTCGGGCACCTCGATCTTCGACGATCACTCAACCCATGCTGGCGCTTATTGGTTCACCGGCTTCGACGGTACCTTTTATGATAACCAGATCATGCGTTACGAATACTCCTTCGGCGATTTCGCTGTAGCGATCTCGGCTGAAATGGACGACAGCGGCACGTTTGATCCGGTTATGTCTATCGGTGCCAAATGGTCCGGCGACATGGGCGGCAACGACGTAAGCGCAGCTATCGGTTACACCGAAGTTGAAGGCCTCGACATCGTTGGTTTGAGCGCTGGTATCGCGATGCCAAATGGCTTCTCTGCCAATATTGGTTATGCAGACGGCAACCTGTATGGTGGCCCGGACGACAGCTGGATCGGTGTCGCTGCGGCTTATACCCAAGGCCCGCTGTTGGTTGGTGTGAACTACGGCGAATATGATGTGGTCGACGCCAGCGGCTTTGGTCTGGTTGTAAACTATGACCTGGGCGGTGGTGTTGTTGCGATGGCCGGCTACGGTTCTAGCGACGGTTCTTTCTCCAGCTTCAATGGCAACGGCAGCGACACGTTCTCGCTGGGCCTTGGAATGTCGTTCTGATTATCTAATCGGACCTGATTTTGGGAAAGAGCGGGCCCTGTGCCCGCTCTTTTTCTTTTGATATGACAAATCGCAAACTCGACTTTGCCGAGGGCCAAGGATAAGGTCCGCAGCGTTCCGCGAACTGCCTTTGGAATTAAATAATGGCCCCGCTAACTGCGACCGAAGTTCAGAAACTGTATGCCCTTGGCGTAAATCAGCAAAAAGACAAAAACTACATCGCTGCACTCGAGACATATGGCAAGATTGTCAAAACCAATCCCGGCGTTCCCGAAGTTCACTTTCAGATGGGGCGAATTCTTTGCCAGACCGACAGTGCCAGCAACGCACTGCCACATTTGCGCATGGTCAGCGAAGCCAAACCAAACGAAAAACTTGTCTGGCTGGCACGCGCGGAAGCGGTCGCACTGAGTGCCAATGACGAGGCAGAAGCCGATTTCTTGCGGGCATTGAAACTTGCCCCTATTGAAACCGAAGCAAAAATCAAGCTTCAGGACCGTTTTGGCGCAAGGCGGCACAAGTCTCGCCCGGCAACCGGGGGTATGAAAGCTAAGGACATTCAGCGGATGCTTGCCTTACTGGAGTCAGGCAAGGTTTCTGAGACCGAGTTCATGGCAGCGAAATTCACCCGAACGCACCCACGCTCTGCCATCGCCTTCAGTATTCTTGGCACCGCTCAAATGATTCAGCGAAAAATCGTTGCAGCCGAAGCGAGCTATATGGCTGCAATCCGGATTGATCCGGAATACGCCGAAACCTTTGACTATCTGGGACGGCTATTTGCCGAAACTGGCCGTGATGATGCCGCTGCCGAATGTTTCCGGAAGGCAATAACTCTTGCACCCGGTATGATGTCTGCACTCTTGGCTCTGGCCAGCATGCAGACCAAACTCGGCCGTCCCGCCGCTGCAATTCCTCTGTTAATACGCGCCATAAAGACAGATGATAATGCTCCTGAGGCTTATCGTGCACTCGGGAATGCCTATAGCCGATTGCGAGATTACAAAAACGCAGAAACCGCATTCGAAGACGCAATGAAGCGTTCTAATGTAGAAACTGCAGAACACCTCGCATTGCTGGCGCAAGTGCAATCTCGACTGGGCAAAGATGACCTAGCGTTGAAAAACTATGATCGCGCGCTAGAAATTGACGCAAACTCAGCTGCTGCTGTTGGAGGAAAAGCTCAACTTTTACAAACACTTGGAAACTTTGAAGCTGCCCAAGGTCTATTCCGACGCAGTTTTGAATTGGACCCATCCAATGGTGAAAATCACCGGATGTTCATTGCGTCGCATAAGACCAGAACCGGTGATCCACTGATTGAGTCTATGATTAACCGCTTTAACGACCCAACGCTGAGTGATGACAGTAAGATGAATTTTGGATTCGCAATTGCCAAGGCGCTTGAGGACGTAAAGGAGTTTGGCCAAGTTTTCCGATATCTCGACCAAGCAAACGCCCTGATGCGGAAGGCATATCCCTACGACATTGCCAAACGCATTAATGATGTGAATTTGCTGCAACAGGCGTTTTCCGACGTAGATTGGCAAAATATTGAGATAAAGGGCACGACAAATTTTGCGCCGATTTTTGTAACTGGAATGCCTCGTTCAGGCACGACCTTGATTGAACAGATTATCGCCAGCCATTCCGAAGTGACCGGGGCCGGCGAGATCGGCGAGGCTGCCGGTTCTGCCCACAAACTGATCATGAGCAACGGCAAACCGCGTACCTTTGCAGAAATTCCTGAAAGTGAAATCATTGGTTTGGGGCATCATTTTGAAGCCTACATCCATGAACGATTTCCCAATGTGGCAAGAATTACCGACAAATCTATTCAATCCTATATGTCACTTGGGCTGTTAAAGCTGGCGATGCCAAATGCACGGTTTGTCATTGTCCGCCGCGACCCCCGCGATAACCTTCTGTCGATCTACAAGAACAAGTTCCCGGACGAGACACATCTTTATGCTTATGATCTGGCCGATCTCGTTCACTATTACAGGACTTTTGTCGATACGATCAATTTCTGGCGCGAGCTGGTGCCGGACTGGTTTTACGAAGTTCAATACGAAGAACTGGTGGCAAACCCGGAAGAGGAATCGCGCAAGCTGATTGCGGCTTGCGGGCTTGAGTGGGAAGACGCGTGTCTCAACTTCCACGAAAACAAGCGCAAGATCGAAACGCTCAGTGTGTTCCAGGCGCGCCAGCCGATCTCCAAGGGGTCAGTCAAGGCATGGCAGCGTTACGAGAAAGAACTGAAACCGATGCTGGATGCCTTGCGGGAAAGTGGCCATGTCACTGACTGACATTCGGTCGAGGATCGCAGCGGCGGAAAAGGCGGCAGGCAGGGAACCCGGATCGGTCACACTGATCGCGGTCTCCAAAGTGCAGCCTCTGGAAAGGGTAGAAGCGGTTCTAGGTGAGGGGCACCGCGTATTTGGTGAAAACTACGTGCAGGAAGCGGCGGGTAAATGGCCAGCACTTCGGGACCGTTTCGGACCGGTCACCGTGCATATGATTGGCCCGTTGCAGACCAACAAGGCAAAGGTGGCGGTAGAGCTTTTTGACGCGATCCATACACTGGATAGGCCGTCACTCGCCGAAAAACTGGCGCGGCTGGCAGATGCCCGTGGGGCCTGTCCTGTGCTGTTCGTGCAGGTAAACACCGGTTCAGAGCCGCAAAAGGCCGGTATATTGCCCGAAGATACCGATAAATTTATCGCTGACTGCCGGGGGCTGGGCCTGCCATTGACCGGGCTGATGTGCATTCCGCCCGAAGGCGAAGACAGCCGCCCACATTTCGCACTTCTCGCTGAAATGGCCCTGCGGAACGATCTGACCGGGCTGTCGATGGGAATGAGTGCTGATTTCGAGGCTGCAATTGCCCATGGCGCTACACATGTCCGCGTGGGATCGGCCATTTTCGGCGCGCGTGACTACGATAAAGGTTAAGGGGCTGTCTGCCCCTTCCCCCGGATTGCATCCGGGTTTCAACCCCGAGAATATTTCAGAAAAGAAGATGCCGCAATTAATGATGGGTATCAATAAAGACCCGAGTACCCGGAACGGCATGGCGCGCCAGATACATCAGGTTTTGCCGCCCCAGAGCAAGGCAACCCGCGGTCGGGTATCCTGGACGTCGCCATTGATGGATAAATATCGCTGAGCCTTTGTAAGGAACTGCGTCGGGCCAGTTCCAGTCCAGCGGCAGGATGAGATCATAGAGCGGGTCTGCACGGCGCAAACGTTCAGGGCTTGGTCCAAAGGGCTTTCGCGTCAGGTGGTTATAGTCTGGGTGGTCGGGCG
>JAOUMG010000078.1 GCA_029881635.1 Paracoccaceae bacterium
CCGATCCGTAGATGTCCTGATGGTTGATGACGTTCAGTTCATTGCCGGCAAGGATTCTACGCAAGAAGAATTCTTTCATACATTCAACGCTCTGGTGGATCAGAATAAGCAGATCATCATTTCCGGTGACCGTGCGCCAGGTGAGATCAAGGATCTGGAAGAGCGGATCAAAAGTCGTCTGCAATGCGGGCTGATTGTCGATCTTCACCCCACCGATTATGAACTTCGCCTGGGTATCCTTCAGCAGAAGGCAGAATTGTATCGGCAGCAGTATCGGGGCTTGGACGTTTCCAACGGGGTGCTGGAATTTCTTGCCCACCGCATCAACACCAATGTCCGGGTTCTTGAAGGTGCGTTGACCCGTCTTTTTGCTTTCGCCAGCCTTGTAGGGCGCGAAATTACCCTTGATCTGGTTCAGGACTGTCTGGCCGATGTTCTTCGTGCAAGTGACCGCAAGGTCACCATCGAAGAAATTCAGCGCAAGGTGTCAGAGCATTACAGCATCCGCCTGTCTGATATGATTGGCCCGAAAAGGATGCGAAACATCGCGCGCCCGCGACAGGTCGCAATGTATCTGTCCAAGCATATGACCACCCGGTCATTGCCCGATATTGGCCGCCGATTTGGCGGGCGCGATCACACCACGATCATGCACGGTATCCGCAAGATCGACGAGTTGAAGGCAAATGATAGCCAGCTCGCCGAAGATATCGATCTTCTTAAGCGGCTGCTGGAGGCCTAACTGGCCTTGACGCCCTGTCCAATCCATTGGACATTCCGCGAAATTTCTTGAGCCTGTGGAGAAAGCTGATAGCTTTCCCCTCCCGGCGACCTCGAGGGGATGGATATGAAAATCAGTATCGAACGCGCGACGCTTCTCAAAGCGGTGGGCCAGGCGCAATCGGTTGTTGAGCGGCGCAACACTATTCCGATATTAGCCAACGTGTTGATCGAAGCAGAAAGCGACAGCATCAGTTTTCGCGCCACCGACCTCGATATTGAGGTCGTGGACAAGACCGCAGCCCAGGTGGAACGCGCGGGGTCGACCACTGTGTCAGCGGTGATGCTGCATGAAATCGTCCGCAAATTGCCCGATGGCGCTTTGGTACAGCTGACCGATGACAGCGCGGCGGGGCGGTTGACGGTACAAGCGGGCCGGTCGACATTTTCGCTGGCGACGCTGCCGAAAGAAGATTTTCCTGTCATGGCATCGTCCGAGTATGCCGCCAACTTTTCGGTCAAGGCATCTGTTCTAAGGCGGCTGTTCGACAAATCGAAATTCGCCATTTCAACGGAAGAGACGCGCTACTACCTGAACGGCGTTTATATGCATGTTTCAAAGGGCGAAGATGGCCCGGTGCTGCGCTGTGTGGCGACCGATGGCCACCGGCTCGCACGTATTGACGCACCGCTGCCTGACGGTGCCGCCGACATGCCGGGCGTTATCGTGCCGCGCAAGACGGTGGGAGAACTGCGTAAGCTTCTGGATGAAGATGATATGCAGATCGCCGTATCAGTGTCGGAAACCAAAGTGCGTTTTGCAACGCCGGTAATCACACTGACGTCGAAAGTCATTGACGGGACATTCCCCGATTACACCCGCGTGATCCCGACCGGCAATACCCGCAAGCTTGAGGTGGATGCCGCCGAATTTGCCAAGGCAGTCGACCGGGTAGCCACGGTATCCTCGGAACGGTCGCGCGCGGTCAAACTGCAGCTGGACGAAGACCGGCTGATCCTGTCGGTCAATGCGCCCGATACAGGTGCGGCTGAAGAAGAACTGGCTGTCGCCTATGGGGACGAACGGTTGGAGATTGGATTCAACGCCAAATACCTTCTGGAAATCGCCAGCCAGGTAGACCGTGAGAACGCGGTTTTCCTGTTTAACTCGTCCGGCGACCCCACATTGATGCGGGAAGGCAACGACACTTCGGCAGTATATGTCGTCATGCCGATGCGTGTCTGATCTGGCTTCGCCGGTGCGTCCGGCGGGAATGTTAGGACCAACTGGAAAGGCACGGTATTCGTGCCAACTTTGAAGCTGGTATCACTTTTCATGTCGCATTTCCGGTCGCACAGGCGGTCGGAACTGGCATTTGATGGCCGCCCGGTGGCCGTTTTTGGCGCGAACGGTGCGGGCAAGACCAACGTTCTGGAGGCAATTTCCCTGCTGTCGCCCGGCCGCGGGTTGCGGAGGGCAGGGGCCGAGGAACTTGCCCGCAGGCCCGAGGCGCTGGGCTGGAAATTGCGGGCCGAACTGGCAAGCCTGCACCAATTGCACGAATTGGAAACCGGTGCCGAACCGGGGCAGCCGCGCTTTGTCACGATTGACGGCAAGGCAGCTGCCCAGACGGCGCTGGGACGGATCGGACGAATTCTCTGGCTCGTTCCAAGCATGGACAGATTATGGACCGAGGCCCCGGAAGGCCGACGACGGTTTTTGGACCGGTTGACGCTGTCGTTTGAACCTACCCATGGTGAGGCCGTGCTGAGCTATGAAAAAGCCATGCGCGAACGTAACCGGCTGTTGAAAGACATGGTGCGCGACACCGGCTGGTACGAAGCGCTGGAGGCGCAAATGGCCAATGCCGGGGCAACCATAATGGCCAACCGTAAGGCCGCTTTGGCCCGTATCGGCGCTGCGCAGGCAGGGGTGGAGACGGCGTTTCCAACCGCAGACCTGACAATCGTTGGGCCTGAGGGCGAAGCCGACTTGTCCGATCTTGCCACAGCTCTGGCCGAAGGCCGGGCGCGGGACATGGCGGCGGGCCGGGCACTGACGGGCCCCCACCGGGCTGATCTGGCGGCGGTGTATGCCGCCAAGGGGGTTCCGGCAGGCCAATGTTCGACCGGCGAACAAAAGGCGCTGCTGATTTCGCTGATCCTTGCTAATGCCCGGGCATTGGCAGAGGATTTCGGCGCGCCGCCGATCCTGCTTTTGGATGAGATCGCAGCCCATCTTGATGCCGACCGTCGCGCATCGCTTTATGACGAGGTGTGCGCCCTAGGATTGCAAGCCTTCATGACCGGAACGGGGGCTGAGTTGTTTGCCGATCTGGGGGATCGGGCGCAGTATCTGGAGGTCACGGAAGAAGGCGGGCAATCGCATGTTATCGAAAGGAACGTATCATGACACCGCAGCGGGTAACTTTAATCACGCTCGGGGTAGATGACCTGAACCGGTCGCGGGCATTTTACGAAGCGCTGGGCTGGCGGCCACATACGGTGATGGATGAGGTGGTATTCTTTCAGATCCATGGCGCGGTGCTTGGGTTGTTCGGAACGGCGGCTTTGGCAGCGGATCAGGGACGACCCGGGGCAGATCTCGGGGTCGGGGCGATGACACTGGCACAGAACTTCACCACAGAGGACGAAGTGGATGCGGCCTATGCGGCGGCGCTAAAGGCCGGGGCGGAAGGGTTGAAGGCGCCTGAGAAAGTGTTCTGGGGTGGCTATTCGGGATATTACTCCGACCCGGACGGTCATGTATGGGAAGTGGCGATGAATCCGTTCTGGAAACTTGCTGCGGATGGCAGCCTGACCTTGCCCGAACAGGTGTGAAAGCAGCGGATCCAACGCTGAACGGCAACATCTCTGGACTGCCCGGACAATCTTGTGCCCGTCACGCCAGCATCCGGTGTATTTTCATATTCTCAGCCGGGGTATAGAAAGAATCCGCCACACCGAAAAGGATAATACATGCGGACCCATGCCCAGGCTGTTGTCATCGGTGGTGGCGTCATTGGCTGTTCAATCCTTTACCATCTGGCCAAGCTTGGCTGGACCGATGTGGTGTTGCTGGAAAGGTCTGAACTGACATCCGGGTCCACCTGGCATGCGGCGGCAAACATCCACGGATTGCATGACAGCACCAATATCAGCCGCCTTCAGCATTACACCATGGGGCTCTACCGGGAGCTTGAGGCGGAAACCGGCCAAAGCTGCGGCGTGTTCCAGCCCGGCAGTCTGTATTTGGCGCAAACCGAAAACCGCGAACACCAACTGCGCCTGCAAGAGGCCAAGGCACGTCGCTATGGCATGAACTTTCACGAGGTCAGCCGGAGCGAGGCCGAACGCCTGCATCCGTTGGTGAATTTCGATGGTATTCGTTGCATCATGTATGAGCCCGACGGTGGCAACGTTGACCCGTCGGGCGTCACCAACGCCTATGCCGTCGGTGCACGTCAGCGCGGTGCGGAAATACACCGGTTTACCCCGGTCACCGGCACAGAAGCGCAACCAGATGGCAGCTGGATCGTGCGCACGGAAAAGGGTGATATCCGTACGCCTTGGGTGGTGAATGCGGCAGGTTTGTGGGGCCGCGAAGTTGCGGCGATGGCCGGGCTGTCGTTGCCATTGCTGCCCACCGAACATCAGTATTTTGTTACTGAAACCATTCCTGAAATTGCCGCGATGACCCATCGCCTGCCTTCAGTCGCCGACCGTGACGGAGAATATTACCTGCGTCAGGAAGGCAAAGGCCTTCTGGTCGGGGCCTATGAGAAGAACATGAAATTCTGGGCCGAAGAGGGCACCCCGCCGGATTTCGGCCACGAACTCTTCGCTGATGATCTTGACCGGATCGAGGAAAACATGCTGCGGGCAATCGATCGCGTGCCGGCTGTCGGGACCGCAGGGATAAAGCGTGTCATAAACGGGCCGATGATCTGGTCGCCCGATGCCTCGGTCCTGTTCGGCCCCGTGCCGGAACTGACAGGTTATTTTTGCTGTAACGGCATTATCCCCGGGTTCAGCCAGAACGGCGGTATGGGAAAGCTGGCCGCCGAATGGATGATCGAGGGCGAACCGACGCTCGATATGTTTGCCTGGGACATGGCCCGCTTTGGGCATTGGGCGGGCAAATCCTTTACCAAGGCACGGGTCAGGGACCAGTATACTCACCGATTCAAGATCCACTTCCCCAATGAGGAACGTACCGCAGGGCGACCGGTGCGCACTCGGCCCATCTATGAGATGCAAAAGGAAATGGGTGCCGTCTTTGGCCTGAATTTCGGCTGGGAACACCCATTGTGGTTCGCTCTACCGGGAGAGCCAAAAGCCGAAACCACCGGCTTTACCCGTCAGAACTGGTGGGCGCCCGTGGGGCGCGAAGCACGAATGCTGCGGGAAACCGTCGGGTTGATCGATATTTCGAACTTTGCCAAATACACGGTCAAAGGGCCGGGTGCGGAAAGCTGGCTGAATGCGCTTTTTGCCAACAGGATGCCATCGTTGCCGGGGCGGTCCTGCCTGACCCCGCTGATCGGGAAACGCGGGGGCATTGCGGGTGACTTCACGGTGACAAAACTGGCTGACGATGATTACATGGTCATCGGTTCTGGTATGGCCGAACGGTTTCACCAGCGCTTTTTCCGCGCGGTGCCGCTGCCGCAAGACACGCGGTTTGAAAGCGTGACCGAGGCGATGTGCGGCTTCAACATTGCGGGCCCGAGATCGCGCGAATTGCTGCAAAGCCTGACCAACGCATCCCTTGCCACTGCCGATTTCCCTTTCATGCGCTCGACGCGCATCCGAATTGCCGGGGTCGAGGCTATCGCCCTTCGGGTTTCATTCACCGGTGATCTGGGCTGGGAACTCCATTGCGATGCGTCTGATCAGGCTGCCCTTTACGCGGCTCTTATGGACGCAGCCAAAGGTTTGTCCGGCGGTCCGGTCGGTAGCCGGGCGCTGGGGGCGCTGCGGATCGAGAAGGGCTATGGCAGCTGGGGGCGCGAATACAGTCCTGAATACTGGCCACAGGAAGTAGGTCTGGATCGACTGATCAAGGGTGACAAGGAGTTTTTGAACAAAAACGCCTGGCTGGCGATAAAAGACAAACCAGCCCGCGATGTGCTGGTCTGCCTGGAGATTGACGCAAAAACCGCCGATGCCACGGGAGGCGAACCAATTTTTCTGCCCGATGGAACACCGGTTGGGCAAGTCAGTTCAGGGGCCTATGGATATTCAGTTGGAAAGTCGCTGGCGCTTGGATATGTGAAGGCGACGCATGCGAAACCCGGCATGGCGTTGAGCGTTGCCGTACTTGGCCTGCCCCATAGCGCGCGCCTGCTGGCGGAACCGCCATTTGATCCTACCGGTGCCCGCCTGCGCGCCTGAGCCTTGTCACAAATCCCTGAACGGACCTGATCATGATCACCCAAATCCCCGGCCTGATGGGCGAAATTCGCAGCCGCTTTGCCCATGTCGATATCTGCCCTTTTGATGGTCCCCGCGTATTCTTTGAAAACGCAGGCGGCGCGCTGACGCTGAAATCGGTGATCGAGACATCGGCAACCCATGCTGGCTACCCTGACAATCAGGGGCGCGACAATCCGGCATCAAAGGCGTTGATGGCGATGATTGCCAAGGGAAAGGCGGATGCCCGCCTGCTGTTCAACGCAACCGATGGCCAGATTTTTGCGGGCGAAAGCGGCACGGAGGTTTTGTTCCGGCTGGTGCGAACGGCGGCGCTTGGTGCCGCCGAGGGTGGCGTGATGCTGGGCAGCAGCCTTGAACATCCCGCGTCTCGGTCCGCCATGGCGCGCTGGGCCGAGGTGACAGGCCGCCCGCATGTGATTGTTCCGCATGACAATGCGACCGGGACGGTCGACGTCACCGCCTACCAACGTCACCTGACACCAGACCTGCGTGTCGTAACGATTGTTCAGACCTCGCCTGTCACCGGGATAGCCGTCGATGTGGTGGCGGTTGCACAGGCCATCCGCGCCGTTGCACCGGATTGCTTTATCATTGTTGACGGCATTCAGCATGCCAGCCATGGCGCGATCGACATCGCGTCTTATGGCGCGGATGGCTATGCCGTATCCCCCTATAAGGTCTTTTCGCGCCATGGCTACGGTATCGGCTGGGCGTCTGACCGGCTGACGGCCTGCCCGAAGGAGGGCGTCATCGGCGGCGCCCCCACGAACTGGGAATTGGGCACGCGTGACAGTGGCAGCTACGCGACCTTTTCCGATGTAGTTGCTTATTTCGACTGGCTCGGCGGGCAATTTACCAAAGACAGTGCACCGCGTGCCCGGATCGAAGCGGCAGCGGCAGCCATTCATGATCATGAACAGGGATTGATCCGCGCCATGATGCAGGGTGTCGGCAATCTGCCGGGCTTGGCCCAGATGCCTGGTGTCATGATTATCGGCGGCGCTGATAATGCGGGTCGCGAAGGGGTGGTTTCGCTGACACTCGACGGTTTGCCTTCGGGCGACCTGGTTGCTCATCTGGGCAAACACGGTGTCCGCACACATATCCGTAATGATGATCATTACTGCGGTAACATCCTGAAACCGCTTGGTTTAACATCCTGCGTGCGCGTGTCGATCAGCCATTACAACACCGAACAAGAGGTCGCTCAGTTCCTGTCAGCCATGCAATCGGCCATTGACGGCTCGTCAGCGGGTTGATGGGATACCGACGGAATGGGTTCTATTCCAAGGTGCGCCAAAGCCAGACATCAAGGTCAGAGAACCAGATCTGCGGCCAAACGATTCTGCAGTACCCGACGGGCGTTAGGCAGATCGTTACATTCGGCGCGCCTGATCGCGGCATCCTGGTCGAGCCCGAAATCCAGCCAGCGCTGCACGAGACGCGACCGTAGAACCGGGAACG
>JAOUMG010000079.1 GCA_029881635.1 Paracoccaceae bacterium
ACTTCAGCCGAAACTACTGAATACGTTGGCCATTGGCGAGTATCGCACCATCTTCCTTGAACTCGATCTTCGAGGTGAGCGTATCCTCACCGGTTACGACGGCAAAGAGACCCATCATCATCCGTGCGCCCATCGCCTGATCTTCTGGCACAAAGCCCATGCCAACCAGCTTGTCGATCAGGCCATTGCCGCCGATCAGCTGCAGGTCAATCGCACCCACAGGCTGTGGAACCGGCCCTTCGTTCTTGAAAGTCATGGCACCGGTACCGGTAAGTTCAGCGCCAGCCGCCGACAGCTTCACCTCATTGATATCGAGAGATTTCAGTTCACCCGGTGGCTGGCTGTCCAGTTTTTGGGCATTGGTCGGATCCATGATGTCCAAAAACAGTTTTGCCGCACCTGTTACATCCACAATCAGCGTTGCGGCATCGCGGGGCAATTGCATGCCCGGGTCGATCATGTTCCAAAGCCCGTCAGAAACCTTCAGGTCCACCAATTTCAACAATGCGGCAAATGGTTGATCGGCATCACCTTTGCTGACCGGCATCGCAAGTTTAAAGGCAGAACTGGCAAGAGAGACATCAATGGGTACTGGAAATGCAGATGCTTTGATCGAAACCTGATTTGCACCACCGCTGACACCATATTCCAACCCGGCCTTCGACAGCGCAAAATTCAGCGCGCCGCCTTCTCCATTAGAAACTACCGATACTGTTTCGTTCCCGTCGGCGAAGTCCATCGTGTAGCCGCCACCGCTAAAGCCGAAAGTGCCACTTGCATCCATGCCCGCCTGCAGCATCGCGTTCATGTCGGACATATCCAACCCGGAGGGGATCGTCGCAACCGAGGTTCCTGCCAAACCGGTCAGATCACCGGACATCACAAAGTTTCCCTTGCCTTCGGGATCCTGGGCGGACATCGAAAAATCGAGCGTATCAGCGCGCAAATCAGAAGTTACCCGGCGCGCGTCATCCTTGACCATACGATACGTGCCGTTGGTCCCGCCAAGGATCATATCCAGTTTGAGCGGCACCTCGGCGTCATCCACAGTCATACCGTCTATGAAAAACGCCATTCTGGCAGCTGAAAAATCATAAGTTGAGTCGACCGTATCGCCGGAAACGATGGTGGACAGACCGGAATGGGTGATCTTCATCCCCAGATCTACATCTTCGCCCGTGGCAGGCTTGCTGATCATCCGGAAGGGTATTTCCTCTGACATGGTCACTTCGACCCGCCCGTCGCCCAATTCGCGCAGCCGAATCTCAGCAATCGTCAAATTGAACGTCCCGTCCGGAACGACCGCGGCCAACACTGCATCTGAAATGACAAGCGTGTCGGCCTGCATGGTCTTTGAACCCACAGAAATCGTCTGCCCCAGATCCGCATAATAACTGGTCCAGCCCTGCCAAACTTCCTCCGCGGTAATATCGGCATACGCTGCTGTGGAACCCATAAGGGCGGCGGTCAGCGCGACAGTGCTGCGTTTGTTCCAGTATTTCATCCTGAAGCCTACTCGTTGGTTATGAATTCGATTAACCCAGCATCCTGCGGCGCCAGGTCCGGGTCAAGGGGCGTGATCTGGTGGAATTCCACCACTTAGCGCTGTTACAGTCAAAGAATTAGGCGATTTAAGGGCAGAGGCAGCATGATTGACGTAAAACAGGATGGGCGGCTTTGGACAGTCACGTTGTCGCGACCGGAAAAGGCCAACTCGCTGACAAAAGCAATGCTGACAGATCTGGCACGGATCGCGACCAATGCGGCAGCGGGCGGGGTACAGGTTCTGGTGTTGACCGGCGCAGGCAAGGTTTTTTCTGCCGGCGCAGATCTGGACGAAGCGCGCGCGGGTCTGGCACGTGACCCCATTTGGCAAGAGGTCTCTGGTGCAATCGCCGCCTTGCCTTGCCTGACAATCGCAGCGCTGAACGGGACGCTGGCCGGCGGCGCCTTCGGCATGGCATTGGCCTGCGACCTGCGTGTAGCCGTTCCACAGGCGAAGTTTTTCTATCCTGTGATGAAACTTGGCTTTCTGCCACAACCGTCCGATCCGGCACGGCTGGTCGAACTGGTCGGACCATCGCGCGCTAAAATGATTCTGATGGCAGGCGCTAGAATCGATGCGGATGAAGCCCTGAACTGGGGTTTGATCGATAAAATTTCGGCTCCGGATGCATTGGCCGAAACGGTGGCTGGTTGTTCTGCAGATGCTTTGTCGGCAACGGGCGAACATGTTGCGGCGATCAAAACCATGCTGGGTAAGAAGTAAAATACAAGATAACCAAACCGGAGGAACGAGATTGAAAGATCAAAACGGCTTCGTCTACCTGTCCGACACGATCCTGAGCGGTCTTGGGATCGGCGCGACCGATGTCATCGCCTGCATTGAAAAGGCCATACATTGCAAGGCAGACAATGTGCTCTGGACCGCCCCCAAAGCCGCCTTCATGCCGGGTGATGGCCGCTACATCATGGCGACATTGTCGGCAGCAGATGATCCGCAGTTTATCGCCGTCAAATCCGTGATGGTCAGCCCGCGCAACCCAGGCCGCGGGATGAGCGGCATCAACGGCGCAATCATGTTGCTTGACAGTGAAACCGGCGAACTGAAAGCCGTGATGGACGCCAACTGGGTAACCGCCGTCCGCACCGCCGGTCTGAGTGCTGTGGCCGCCAAGAGGTTGGCAAACCCCAAATCCCAAAGCATCGCCTTTATTGGTTGCGGTGTGCAGGCCCATAGCCATCTCGATGCCTTCGCCGAGTTGTTTCCTCTTACAGAAATACGCGCGGTGGGCCGCGGCCAGGCCAAGATTGACCAGCTTTGTGAAGCGGCACGCGCCAAGGGTTTGAAGGCCAGATCATGTGCGTCACCTCAAGAGGCGCTTGAAGGGGCCGATCTGATCGTCAGCGCCATCACGTTGTCATATGAGGTCGATCCGTTTTTGGATGCCCGCTGGCTAAAACCGGGTGCGTTTGCCGCGATCACCGATCTGGCGCTGCCGTGGATCCCCGGCAGTATGAATGCGTTCAGCACACTTTTCATTGATGATCGCGAACAAGAGGCCACCAGCCCCAAGCCAATGGTTGAACCGGAACTGATCACCGGTGACCTGACCGATCTGATCACCGGCAAAGTCACCGGGGTATTTACACCTGGCCGAACCGCCGCCTTTGTGTTTCGTGGCATTGCCATCGGCGATTTCGCCTTGGCGGCGCTGGCCTGTGAACGCGCCATCGCCGCTGGCAAGGGAACCCACGTTGCATGAACCAGGTGCCTTTGGTCTTGTTCTGTAGCTGTTTTCTTGCCAGAGGGTTGATCACGAAAGGGTAAGCTATGGAAAACCAGCCGGAAATCGTGACCAAGGCGATCGCATACCTGCATGAAGGTTGGGCGCTGGCGCTCAGTTGGCTCAGTTCCCCTGCCGCGTGGTCCCAGTTTGCGCTGCTGCTGGTCTCCTGGGGCCTTGCCATTGTCGTTTCGCGCAAACTCGGCGCTAAAATTGCGCAATTCGTGGCCCCACCGACCGGCGCAACCGGATTGTTTGCTATCCTCAGGCGGTTCGTCTTGCGGTTCATGCCGCTGCTATTACCGCTATTGGCCTATGGCTTTACCGCGCTGGGCGAAAGCTTCACGCGCTCGGTCTTTGGTTCGGGTGCCGTCATCGCATTTGGCAAGCGGGTTTTCCTGTTTATCGCGGCGCGTGTGTTCGTCACCCGCATTCTCCGGGAACCGTTCCTGAAACTGCTGGGGCGTTATGTTCTTATCCCTGCCGCTGCGATCTATGCCCTTGGATTGACCGAAGAGGTTTCGGCCTGGCTCGAAGGGCTGACGGTCGAATTGGGCAACATCACCTTCTCAATGATGGCACTAATACGTGGCATGATCGCCGGTAGCCTTCTGTTCTGGTTGGGTGGCTGGTCGAACCGGCAAAGTGCCGATTACATCAAGTCTCAGGAAACGCTGCGCCCGGCTACGCGCGAATTGGCCGCTAAGGCCGCCGAAATAGCCATCTTTGGTGCAGCGTTCCTGCTGCTTCTGTCGATCATGGGCATAGACCTGACCACCGTCGCAGTGCTTGGTGGCGCATTGGGCGTCGGCGTGGGTTTGGGGCTGCAGCAAATTGCCGCCAACTTCATTTCAGGCATCATCCTGCTGGTCGAGGGCCAAACCACCGTCGGCGACTATGTCGAACTTGATGGTGGTGAGGCCGGAACAATCGTCAAGATGACCGCCCGAGCCTGCATACTGGAAACCTTCGATGGCCGCTGGATCGTCGTGCCAAACGAACATTTCATCACCACGCGGGTCGTAAACTTTTCCGATCAGGGCAGCGCCAACCGCTATGAGGTCGCGTTTTCAGTCAGCTATGACACCGACATCAACAAGGTGCCGGACATCATTAATCCGGCAGTGGCGGCCTTGCCTTTCGTGCTGACAAATCCCGAAGGTCCAGACTGCGAGCTAAAAGGTTTTGGCGATAGTGGCGTTGATTTCAGCGTCGAATACTGGGTCAGCGGCATCGATGACGGGCGCAACAAATACGCCAGCCATGTGCTCTTTGCCGTCTGGAACGCACTGAAGGATGCAGGTATCGAAATTCCCTACCCACACCGTGTCGTCGAACTGAAAGGTGACTGGCCCAAGTGACCTACGCTCTTGTCATCGGCGCGGGTCCTTCTGGCTTGATGGCGGCGGAAGCATTGGCATCTGCAGGCCACCGGGTGATTGTAACCGAGGCCAAACCGTCGCCAGCCCGCAAATTCCTGATGGCCGGAAAATCCGGGTTGAACCTGACCAAAGACGAACCATTGGAGCAATTCAGCCAGAACTATGCGCCGGGCTGGCTTGCCCCGGTGCTCGCTGCATTTGGCCCCGCGCAGGTCCAGAACTGGGCACGCGACTTGGGGCAGGACGTTTTCACCGGCACGTCCGGCCGGGTGTTTCCTGTAACCATGAAAGCCTCGCCATTGCTGCGGTCATGGTTGCGGCGGCTCGGGCAATCCGGCGTCGAATTGCAGACCCGCTGGCAATGGCAGGGTTTCACCGATAACGGGTTACTGTTCGACACCCCTGAAGGCAAACAAACGCTGAAGCCATCTGCCACCGTTCTGGCACTCGGCGGGGCAAGTTGGGCGCGGCTTGGTTCCGACGGGTCTTGGGCACCTTGGCTGGCCGATAAAGGTATCCCGATCGCCCCGTTCCAACCTGCAAATATGGGCTTTCAGGTTGATTGGTCGCCTTACATGGCCCGGTTTTTCGGTCACCCGGTAAAAGGTGCGGCGCTCATCGCGGCAGGTCAGATCGACCGGGGCGAATTCGTCATTTCGAAGCGCGGCATCGAAGGCGGCGGGGTTTACGCAGTGTCGGCAGCCGTAAGGGATGGTGCGCCGCTGCTGTTGGATCTCGTGCCAGAATGGGACAGTACCGAAGTCGCCAGAAGGTTGGCCTCCGGCCCGGGTAAGGAAACCGTGGCCAACTGGCTAAGAAAATCCCTTCGGCTTGATCCGGTCCGGCTGGCGCTATTGCAGGAATGGGGCCGACCCCTCCCTTCGGATGAGGCGCTCGCATCCTTGATCAAGGCATTACCTGTACACCACAACGGCCCACGACCGATGGATGAGGCGATTTCAACATCGGGTGGCGTGATGCAGGCCGGGCTGACAGATGGTCTGGAGCTTCGCGCCATGCCCGGTGTCTTTGCCTGCGGCGAAATGCTGGATTGGGAGGCCCCGACAGGCGGCTATCTGCTGACAGGATGCCTGGCAACCGGGCTATGGGCGGGTCGGCACGCCGCTGTTTGTGCTGACGGCTGCAACGACGGCAAACCATCCAAGGCACTTACTGGTTTGACGCCAGAAATCTGAAGGCATTGCACCCCTGGGTGCGGCGCCAGGCCCAATACCAGACGCCACCATCAACGGCGGTTGAGCATTGCCAACCGGATCAGCGCGCGTTCCATCACCGCCATGGCTGGCGCCCGCGTGCTGGAGCGCAGCGCAAGATCGGTGTCTGTGATCAGACCCAGCGCCTGTTCTAATCTGTTTATTCCCCAGCTTTGAACCTGTTTCAGCATCCTTTCCCGGCGCGGCCCAAAAATTGGCGGGCGCATACGGGCCATGCCCTCGGCAGCCCCACCGGGGGCCGATGCTGCCGAATGCAGTGCCCGGAAATGGCGCATCGCCCCGATGCAGAGCGTCACCGGGTTCACGCCCTGACCTTCCAGCCTTTGCAGTAATGGCCCAACCTCGGACGCGCGCGATTCGGCGACAATATTCAGAATGTCATCGACGGCAGCCTCAATGGTGGCAGGAGCACAGGCCGCGACTTCTGCTGACATCAGCGGCGTTGCATCGCCAAACTTGTAAAGCGCCACTTTTTCCACGGTCTGCCGGAAATCACCGGGATCCAGATCGCGCGCCAGCGCCAGAAGATCGGTCATGGCATCGCGGTCAATATCCGTCAGTCCCGCCTTGGCCAGTGTCGCCTCAATCTCGTCCCGGCTGGGCGGATCATTATAAATACCCGCCGCATAGGCATTGGGATGACCCTCAAACAGTTTTTTCAAAGCCGAGGCCTTCGTCAAGCTGCCTGCGGTCACGACCAGCATGGCATCGCCCGGCCGCCATTCGGCCAGCGCCGCTTTCAGCACCGGTGCTGTGCCGTCTCCGGCCTCTTCGACAAACGCAACGCGGGGGCCGGGAAAAAACCCTTGTGCCTTCAAGGCATCCTGTACTTGCGCGGGATCCTTGCGCAATTCACCCGCGGCAATGCGGGTCAGGCGCATTTCAGCTTCGCCTTCGGGGCCGATCAATGCGGCAATCAACTCTTGCCGCTTCAACGCAACCCGCATGGCGTCAGCGCCGAAAATTAGTATGCCACTGCGTTCCGGTTCAGGCTGCGCAAAAAACCGGTTTGCTGCTGCCCCGCCCAGTTTCATTCCTTATTCCACTGTCCGGATGTCGCAATCAGCCGGGTAACGATCTGATCCGCCAAAAGCCGCATCAGTCGCGAATTGGCGTCCGCCTCGGAGGCAACCGTCGAAACCGGCGTGCCAAACGCGGAAAATGAGGTGAAAGAGCTGACGGTCCCTTGGCTTAACACGGCGTCGGTTGCCGCATCATGCAACGCGAAATCTATACTGCCATTGATACGAAACCGCGTAACGGCATTCGTCGTGGTAATGGCTTGCCCTTCGACGTCAGTCTTTATGTCATAGCTGATTCTGAAGGCCGCCGCCTCGGGTCTGCCCAGACGCTCTTCCAGCCGTTCAACCAGGTCAAACCCGTTCTTGTCCGTCGGTGCATCGACAATGACCCGGTCCAACAATCCCGCAGCAGGTCCGTCCGGTGCATAGGCAGGGGCAAAGCCACAGGCCGCCAAAGGCAGACCTGCAAGCAAGGTCAGGAATGCTCTGCGCTCAGATAACCACATTGACGATCCGCCCCGGGACGACGATCAGTTTCTTTACCGGCTGCCCGGCAAGGAATTTGATCACAGCTTCGTCTGCCAGCGCGGTTTTTTCAACCTCGGAAGCAGGCATATCGGTCGGCACGGTGATTTCTGCCCGACGCTTGCCGTTGATCTGGATAGGCAGCGTTACCGTGTCATCAACCAGCATTGC
>JAOUMG010000080.1 GCA_029881635.1 Paracoccaceae bacterium
AAAAAGGTCGGCTTTTTGGGCGGGCCCGAGGCGGCCACTTCGACACAGGACCGGTTTGCGGGGTTTTCGAGTGAACTGGCAAATCATCCGGAAGTCGAGTTCCGGTATTCCTTTGCCAAGGCCTATTCCTTTGATGCCGGGCGCGCGGAAATGTTGAAACTTCTGAAAGGCGCGCCGCAAGAGGCTTATTTTTGCGGCGATGATGTCCTGTCGATCGGGGCGCTCAGCGCGATAGCTGACGCGGGTCTGAAAGTACCCGATGATATTGGCGTGATAGGGCTCAATGACATGGAAATGTCCCGGTGGGAAAGCATCAACCTGACCACGATCCACCAACCGATCCGGCAGATCATCAATTCGTCAATCGAATTGATCGTGGCCATGCTGGATGAACCGGATCGCTATCCCGAAGCGCGGCTGTTTTCCTGCCGGGTTATCGAGAGGGGGACACTGCGGCCCCGCACCAGTGGTGTTACCTGAACATCGGCGGCTGTGCGTCAAGCCATGCGCCGGTCTGTCGGGCCGATGCGGCAACGGCAAAGACTGCCGCCATGGACCGCAACCCGTCTTCGGCGCGTGGGTAAAGATTCGCCGCCGGGTCCATGGCCCGGCCTTCCTTGCGGGCGCGGATTGCCTCGGCCAGATCCTTGTAGATATTGGCAAAGGCCAATGGCATGCCCTCGGCATGGCCGATGGTCACCCTGCTTGTACGGTCGGCTTCGGGACTTAGCCCGGCCTCACCACGCTCTATGGTTTGCAACCGTCCGTTCAGGGGCATCCAGTAAAGCTGGTTTGGTTGTTCTTGGGACCAGCGAAGCCCGCCTTTTTCACCAAAGACCTGAAGCGTCAGCCCATGCTGGCGACCAATGGCGATCGAAGATGTCCAAAGCCGCCCGACCGCCCCGCCATCCATGCGGAAATTGACCATTGCGTCATCTTCCAGAACACGGCTTTCGATACATGAAACGCAATCGGCGGAAAGTCTGGTCACCTCTTGCCCGGTCACGAAACTGGCCATGTGCAGTGCGTGAATGCCGCAATCGGCGAATTGTGCCGATACGCCGGCCTGCGCCGGATCATAGCGCCAGCGGACGCGCGGATTGTCGGCATCGGCTGCATCGGCGTGGTGGCCATGGGCGAATTCGGCCTTTACCAGCCGAATACGCCCGAGATCGCCCCGCGCCACCATCGCCTTCATATGGCGCACAAGCGAATAGCCGGTATAGCCATAATTGACAGCGCAGATCCGTCCCGAGGAACGGGCCAGTTTCACAATCTCTTCGCCCTCTTCAACTGTCATGGTCATGGGTTTTTCACACAGCACATGAAACCCCGCCTCAAGGAATGATTTGGTGATTTCAAAATGGGTGGCGTTGGGGGTGGCGACCGTTACCAGATCGATACGGTCCTCACGCCCACGTTCGCCAGCCAGCATATCGCGCCAGTCGCCATAGGCACGGTCGGCGGCCAGACCCAGTTTTTGGCCATAGGCGCGACCGGCATCGGGGCGATGATCCAAAGCCCCGGCAACAAAGGAAAATTCGTCATCAAGTCCGGCGCCCAGCCGGTGTGCCGGGCCGATCTGGCTGCCTTCGCCACCGCCGATCATGCCCCAATTCAGCTTTGCCATCTTGCGCGGCTCCTATTTAAAACCGATGGATTCGAGATATTCGCGATTGGCTTTCGCGTCGCCCATCGGGCTGACATCAAGCGTCGGGTCGCAATCCTGTTCGACCGTACACCACCCGTCGAACCCGGCATCCAGCAGCAGTTGCCGGACAGCCGGAAAATCGACATCGCCCTGACCGAGGTTGCAAAAAATGCCCTGACCACAAGCATCGTAAAAACCGGTCCGGTTGGCTATGGCTGCCGCTTTGACTACGGGGTCGATATCCTTGAAATGCATATAGCTGATGCGGCCCATATGGCGGCGCATGAAGGCGACCGGATCAAAGCCGGCGTAGGAATGATGGCCGGTGTCAAAGCAGATTTTCAGGATCTTTTCATCGACTTCGTCCAGCAGGCGTTCCAACTCAGGCTCGAAGTCTATGAAGCCTGCCGCATGGGCGTGAATGCCGACGGTCAGGCCGTATCCCTCAGCACCGATACGGGCGGATTCGGCGATGCGGCCGCGAAAGGCTGCCCATTCCGCCGCACCCATCTGCTCGGCCTCGGTTGCGCGGCCCGCGGTGGGCGCGCGGCGCGGCGAGATGCTGTCGATCAACACCAGGTGCTTGGCCCCATGGGCCACCAGTGCCCTGCAGGTCCGGTGGGTCCCGTCGAGAACATTTTCCCAGGCAGCAGGATCGTGATAGGCGCGAAAAACCACGCCGCCGATCAGCTCCAGTTCAAATTCCGCCAGCGCGTCTGCAAGGATTGCAGGATCTTCGGGCATGAAGCCGACCGGGCCAAGTTCAATCCCCTTATATCCCGCCGCTGCGCATTCGCTTAGAACCGCACGCCAGCCGGGGTTGCGCGGATCATCGGGAAATTCCACGCCCCACGAGCAGGGCGCATTGCCTATTTTGATAGCCATTCCGTTTCTTGCCTTTCACTGCTCAGAATGTTGCGACGGTCTGCCAGCTTTTGCTGCTGGATGCCGCCAGTGCTGCCGCCACAATCCGGTTAACCTCCATCCCGTCGCGGAAGGTCGGCCAGACTGGCTTTCCGGTCTCGATGGCGCGCAGGAAATCGCGCGCCTCAATGATGATCTGATCCTGATAGCCGGTTCCGTGACCGGGGCCCTGGCAGAAGGGCAGGTAATCGGGGTGTTCGGGGCCCGTCAGGATTTTGCGAAAACCGCGCTGGCCCGCAGGATCATCCATCTTGTAAAGCCAGAGCGCATTCTGATCTTCCTGGTCAAACCGGATCGCCCCTTTGGTGCCATTGATCTCATAGGCGTAGCCCATCTTTCGGCCGGTCGCGATGCGGCTGAAATAGAGGTGGCCCATTGCGCCATTGGCGAACCGGCACATCATCTGGGCCTGATCGTCATTGGTGACCTTGCCGCCGGGGCGATTGGCGTGGACGGTTTCAGCCTCGGCGATGAGGCTGTCAATCGGGCCGATGAGGGCAAGGGCCGCGTTGATCATATGCGGTGCGAGGTCACCCATGGTGCCGTTGGCACTACCGGTCGTGCGCCAACTGGCAGGGTGGGCAGGATCGGCGTAAAAGTCCTCGGTGTGTTCGCCGCGAAACCAGGTGACGTCGCCAATTTCACCCTCGGCGATCAGGCGGCGCGCATATTGGCTGGCCGGGGTGCGGATATAGTTGAAACCGACCATATTCGTAGCGCCACTTTCTTCGGCAGCGGCAACCATTGCCCGGCTGTCCGCAAGCGAGGCGCCGAGCGGTTTTTCGCACAGAACCGACTTTTTCAGCGCGAAAGCAGCCTCGGCGATAGCGCGGTGGGTATCTTGGGGCGATGCGATGACAATCGCTTCGACCGCCGGATCATCCACCAGTATCCGCCAGTCGGCAGTTGCACGGCGGAACCCGTAGGCAGCACGGTATTTTTCAGCCGACGAGTCGCTCGTGGCGCATACCATTTCAAGACGTGGCCGAAGGGCAGTATTGAACACGGCACCAACTGCCGACATTGCAACAGCATGCGCCTTGCCCATGTAGCCACCGCCGATGATCCCGATGCCGATTTCTGCCAATGTTCGCCCCCTTGTCGGAATTCGGTTTGCAACCGGTTGCAAAATTTGTATCCTGAGATTCGATAACACGCAACTGGCAATCCAGCCGCAATGCCGGTTAGTTGTGCAGATGCCGAGGGTATTATGAACAAACCGCAAGCGACCATACGCCTGACCACCGCACAGGCCATTATCCGCTATCTTGCCAATCAGTTCATAGAAATTGAAGGCAAGGAATGGCGGCTTTGCGGCGGCGGTTTTGGCATTTTCGGGCATGGCAACGTGACATGTCTGGGTGAAGCGCTGTGGAATCATCGCCAAGATCTGCCGCTTTATCGGGGCCAGAACGAACAGGGTATGGGGTTTGCCGCGGCTGCCTATGGAAAGGCCTGGCTGCGCCAACGGTTCATGTTTTGCACGGCAAGTGCCGGTCCCGGAACGGCCAACCTGCTGACGGCTTCTGCACTGGCCCATGCCAACCGGCTGCCGATGCTGATGCTTTGTGGCGATACGTTTATCACCCGGTTGCCCGATCCGGTGTTGCAGCAGCTGGAACATTTCAACGACCCCACTTTGGGGGTGAATGACGCCTTTCGCGCTGTGACGCGATACTGGGACAGGATCACCCATCCCGCTCAGGTCATTCAGACAATGCCTTCCGCCATTGCCACAATGCTTGATCCTGCCGATTGCGGACCGGCCTTTCTGGGCCTGCCGCAGGATGTTCAGGGATGGGCTTATGATTATCCGGTGGCTTTCTTTGCCCCCAAGACGCACCGCATCCGTCGTCAGGCGGCTGATGCGGGTGATCTGGCTGCCGCCGCCGCATTGCTGAAAAAAGCAAAGCGGCCGATGATCATCGCAGGGGGTGGTGTGCAATACTCGGGCGCGGTGGAGCAGCTGACAGCCTTTGCCGAGGCGCATCGAATTCCCGTGGCCGAAACCATTGCCGGGCGGGCCAATCTGCTGACAACGCATCCTCTGAATATCGGTCCAATTGGCGTGACCGGGTCAAACAGCGCCAATGCCATGGCCGAAGAGGCGGATGTGATCGTCGCTATTGGCACCAGATTGCAAGATTTCACCACTGGCAGTTGGACCGCTTTTGCCGGTGATGCCCGTTTCATTTCGCTGAATGTCGGCCGGCATGACGCCGGAAAACACCAGTCCTTGCCGGTTATCGGGGACGCAAAACTGACGATCGTCGCACTGGATGAGGCTATCGAAGGCTATGCCGCCCCCTCGGCTTGGACCCGGCTCGCCCAGGAACGGCGGGCGGCCTGGGATGCCTATGTCGAAGGCAATGTGGCCCATGGCAATCGACCCAATTCCTACGCGCAGGCCATCGGCGTGGTGAATGCGCTTTGCGACAAACGCGACCGCGTGGTTGCGGCTGCCGGGGGGCTGCCCGCGGAAGTGACGGCAAACTGGCGCACGCTGGACATAGGTACGGTGGATGTTGAATTCGGGTTTTCCTGCATGGGTTATGAGATTTCCGGTGGCTGGGGCGCGCGGATCGCGCAAAGTGAGCGTGAGCCAGACAGTGACACCATAGTATTTGCCGGAGACGGTTCATATCTTCTTATGAACTCAGATATTTATTCGTCGGTCTTAAGCCAGAAAAAGCTGATCGTTCTTGTGCTGGACAATGGCGGATTTGCGGTAATCAACAAGCTGCAGAACAATACCGGTAACGAAAGCTTCAACAACCTGATCGCGGATTGCCCGACGATTGCCGAACCCTTTGCCGTCGATTTTGAAGCCCACGCACGCGCGATGGGTGCCAATGCGGAAACCGTCGCCAACCCGTCGGAACTGGGCGAGGCATTCAGGCGGGCCAAAGCCAGCGACAAGACCACGGTGATCGTCATGAAGGTCGATGCCTACGAAGGCTGGACCGCTGAGGGGCATACATGGTGGGAGGTCGGTACACCCCATGTCACCGAAAGCGACAGGGTGCGCAAATCCCATGAAGACTGGGAGGCAACCCGCGCCAAGCAAAGGAAAGGGGTCTGATGCTGCGCTTTACTGCCGAGACCGCCGATCCTGAAACTATCGTCCATGCTTTGTTGCACGGGGATGGCGCGGTGGTCATATCGGGTCTTTTCACCCCCGAAGAAGTGGCCGAAGCCCGCCGCATCGTGATGGCGCATTCAGAACAGAATGCCGAGAAGGTGACCCATTTTCAGGGTACAGCGGCGCAAGAGGGCAAGATCAATCTGCAACGTCGGGTCTGGAACCTTCTGGCAAAGGGGGAGGTATTTTCGACCATGGCAGCGCATCCGGTGATCATGAAGATCCTGCGCAAATTCCTGGGAACCGAATTCATCATGGGGTCCATCGCGGCCAATCGCATTCTGCCCGGTGGGCCGGGGCAGGAACCGCATGTGGACTACCCCTATTGGGACTTTCACAAGCCCGAAACCCATCCTGTTGGATTTAACGGCTCCTTTCCGATGAATGCGCAGGTGTCGGTTCTGCTGGATCCTTTCACAGCTGAAAGCGGCGCCACAGGGTACGTGCCGGGCAGCCAGAAGGAATTGCGCTATCCCGGACCGGAAGACCGGTTTTATGAACGCTGCGAACAGATGACCGGGGCGCCGGGCGATGTTGCGCTTTTTTATGGTGTCACATGGCATTGCGCGATGCCCAACAATGCCGACCATGACCGGTCCGCGATCCTGATCCAGTACCTGCCGAAATGGGTCAAGCCGATGGAGGATATGCCCGCGGCCCTGCCGCAGGAATTTCTGGACACTGCCAGCGCTGACATGCGCCAGTTGTTGGGGCTGAACTACCCCTACCCAGAGGTGTTGGACCTTGCCCGCGCCGGCAATGCCGAAGGGCGCAAATGACCGATCTGTCGCGCCTATCCGGGAACCGGTTTGTTATCATCGGCCGAGCCGGGATGGATCTCTACCCCGACCCGCCGGGGACCAGAACCGTAGATGCAACGCATTTCTTTTCCTGCCTCGGCGGATCTTCGGCTAATATCGCTGTGGCAATCACCCGGCAGGGCGGCCATTGCGCCCTGGTTACTCGCGTTTCGGATGACGCCATCGGACGATTTGCGCTGAAAGAGTTGGATAAATACGGGATCGATCGTAGCCATGTGACCCCGGTTGGCGGCGAGGCGCGCAATTCCCTGGCAATCGTGGAATCGCGGGTCGAGGACCATCAATCGGTGATTTACCGCAACGGAGCGGCGGATTTCCAGATGACGGAGGCGGATGTCTCCGCAGTGGATTATGCCAGCTATTCCGCGCTGATCACGACCGGCACCGTCCTTGCGGCGGAACCGTCGCGTTCGGCGGCGTTTACTGCCTTCGATCAGGCACGCAGCGCCGGTTTGCCGCTGATCTTCGATATCGACTACCGGCCCTATAGCTGGGCGTCCCCGGATGAGGCGGCAGAAATTTATTCGCAGGCGGGGGCCCTATGCGACGTGATTGTCGGCAACGATGTCGAGTTTGGCTTCATGGCTGGCGGCTATGACAAGGGGTTGGCAAAGGCACGAGATCTGGCGCGTCAGGGTGCTGCAATCGTGGTTTACAAGATGGGCGAAAAAGGCGCGATCACGTTAACGGCGGACGGCGAATTTCGTACCGGTATTTTTGCTGTCGATGCCTTGAAGCCGACCGGGGCGGGGGACAGTTTCATGGGTGGATTCATTGCGTCGCTTGCGGCAGGCCATGGGCTACGTGATGCCGTCCTGCGCGGGTCAGCCTCCGCCTCGATCGTTGTTTCAAAGGTCGGATGCGCCCCTGCCATGCCGACGACTGCTGAGTTGGATAAATTTTTGGCCGATCATCCAGGGCCAACGGAAGTAATAGGATAACGCCATGCATATCGCGCCATATGACAACAAAAATCAGCCCATTGTGGATGTGGACGAT